>JAYUXA010000073.1:0-4159 GCA_043753245.1 Chitinophagaceae bacterium | reverse complement strand
TAACAGGCTCAAATGTGGTTACTCCAGCCGTATTTACTACGGTTCTTCCTCCAGCTATCACGTCACAATCCCCTACAGGCCTTGCCATAAAAAAATATTTGGGCAGTAAAAATACTGATTTGGCCTTTTATAAACAGGGTGTTAGCTTTAACAATGAACGCTTTTTCAGGTATCCGGAATTGTTGCTTTTGCATGCCGAAGCCCTTTTAAGCGGGGGTGCACCTAAGGGTGGAAGTGCTTATCAAACGGCGGATGCCTGTGTAAATAAAACAAGGCAAAGAGCTGGATTAACCCCATTGGCAGGAGTTACATTAGGGCAGCTTCAAAAAGAAAAACAAAAAGAACTTTGTTTTGAGCCAGCCAGGTATTTTGATATGATACGATGGAATATCGGCGGCGCTAAAGTATTCCCCCTCCCCCAGGCTGAAATTGACAGGAACCGGGGAGGCTTGGTGCAAAATCCATAGAAGAGAGCATGCACAGGATTAGACTTTAATTTTTTTCGATAGCAAGCAATTGTTTTTAAAAGCAACAGGCAGATTTGTATCTGCCTGTTGCTTTTAAATGAAACGGGATTATTTACAAACATTATCGGGAAAAGCCAATTCGATAATAAAATAGCCTTATTGCAAATGTCACCACACGAAGGAAGCATCTGCCAGTCAGCAATGCGTTGCTCACCGATTCCTTCGCTCGCAAGGACTGCATTCGTTTTAATGTGTAAATGGTATAAAATTATTTATGCAATAGGTAAATTAAAAAGGCTTATGTGTTTTAGAATTATAACAGCTGGTTTGTTTATACTACTTTTTTCTATTTCAGCCTGTAAAAAACACAATTCCGTTTTCAGGGAAGTAACACCATCTGAAAGTGGCGTGGATTTTAGCAATAAACTGACCTACTCCGACTCTCTTACCGTCCTTGATTTTGAATACATGTTCAATGGCGCCGGTGTTGGACTATGTGATATTAATAACGATGGCCTGCAGGATATTTTATTTACAGGCAACATGGTTCCTGCAAGGCTTTATCTCAACAAAGGCAATTTAAAGTTTGAAGACATTACTGAAAAAAGCGGCATAAAAACGGAAGGCTGGTGTTATGGAATTGCTGTAGTGGATATTAACCAGGATGGTTACCAGGATTTTTATATTTGTAAATCAGGAAACAAAAACACACCGGGTTCAAAAAGACATAATTATTTTTTCATCAACAATGGCAACAGCACATTTACAGAATCCGCAGCAAAAATGCGGCTTGATGATGATGGCTACGATGTACAGGCTGCCTTTTTCGATTATGACAAAGATGGAGACGCAGACATGTACCTTATGCGTAATTCCTTTGTAAGGTATAACCGGAATAATGCCCGGGAAACAAAAGCAAAAACCGACACATCGTCAACCACGGACAAACTTTTCCGTAATGATGGCAATCTGGAATTTACAGATGTGTCGAAAGATGCCGGAATTACTATAGAAGGTTTTGGGTTAGGGGTGGCTATTTGTGATATAAACAAAGATAACTGGCCTGATGTATACGTGTCAAACGATTTTCTTACTAATGATTTGGTTTGGATAAATAATCATGACGGCACATTCACTGATAAAGCGAAAGAATATTTGCGGCATCAAACGTACAATGCCATGGGGAATGATGTGGCAGATTTTAATAATGATGGCAATGACGACATTGTAACCGTGGATATGCTTCCCCCTGATAATAAAAGATGGAAGCTTACGATTGCCGGCAACAGGTATGACGAATTTAATAATTCTGTCAGTCTTGGTTACTCACCACAATATGTCCGTAATACGTTGCAGTTGAACAACGGCGACGGAACTTTTAGTGAAATTGCACAGGTATCTGGTATTAATGCTACCGAATGGAGTTGGGCTCCTTTGTTCGCTGATTTTGATAACGATGGCTGGAAAGATCTGTTTGTTGCCAACGGTTATAAAACGGATATAACCAACCTGGATTTTATCACATACGGCAAACGGGCTTTGTTCATGGGTACTCCCGAGGCCAACCGCAAAGAAAGATTAAAGATGCTGCAGAATTACCCCGGCATCTATGTAAGCAATTATGTTTTTAAAAATAATCATGACCTGACTTTTTCCAATGTCTCCAAAATTTGGGGTTTGGACAAACCCTCTTATTCCAACGGTGCTGCGTATGGCGATTTGGATAACGATGGCGACCTGGACCTTGTTGTAAATAATATTGATGAAACAGCCTCCGTTTACGAAAACCAAACCAACAAACTAAATCTATCAGCAAAATGGATGGAAATTAAATTTAAAGGGCCTGCAGGAAACCGTGACGGGCTGGAAGCTAAAGTAAGTTTATGGCAGAATGGAATGATGCAGTATGGTTATTGTGCACCGGTAAGGGGATATTTATCAAGTGTACCTGCAATGGTTCATTTTGGATTGGCTGATAAGCCCGTTGACAGCCTGAAAGTTTTATGGCCTGATGGTAAAACACAACTTGTACGTAAGCCATCATTGAACCAAATACTGGTGCTCGATCATAAAAATGCAGTGTCATCTGCAACACCTGTTGGTGGTATTATAAAACCGTCGTTGCTGTCAACCATTGATTCGTCCCTGCAAATAAATTATCTGCACAAAGAAGATGATTATATTGACTTTAAAGCCCAACCCATTTTGCAGCACACCTGCTCACATGAAGGACCGGGACTTGCAGCAGGCGATGTTGACGGGGATGGTTTGGACGATTTCTTCATAGGTGCGGCAGCAGGTTCTGATGGTGCTGTTTTTATTCAGCAAAAAAGTGGTAAATTTTTTCAGCAACCGCTTCCTCACGATAATCATGCTGATGATATGGGCGCATTATTTTTAGATGCAGATAAAGATGGCGATCTGGATTTGTATGTAGTAAGCGGCGGCACCACTGCTGAGAAAAAAGGGAATATGATTTACCAGGACAGGCTGTATATTAATGATGGCAAAGGAAAGTTTTCATTGTCAGTGAATGCATTGCCTGCGATGAATAACAGTGGTGCAAGCATTGTTGCTGCTGATTATGATAAGGACGGCGACCTTGATTTATTTGTTTGCGGACGGGTAAGCCCCGGTGAATATCCAATGTCGCCTGGAAGTTTTTTACTGAAAAATGATGTTTCAAATGGCGCTGCAAAGTTTACAGATATAAGTGCTGCCCAATTGCCACAACAGGGAAATATGGGAATGATCACTTCAGCTTTATGGACAGATTTTGATAATGATGGCTGGATTGATTTGGTTGTTGCAGGAGAATTTATGGCTATCACCTTTATTAAAAATGAAAAAGGCAAACTCCTAAACAACGCTCCATATACCATTGACAACTCACAAGGTTGGTGGAACAGTTTGGTTGCGGGCGATTTTGATAATGATGGTGATATGGATTTTATAGCGGGAAACTCAGGTTTGAACACCTGGCTTAAAGCAAGTGTTGCCCAACCAGTTTGTGTATATGCAAAAGATTATGACAAGAACGGAAGGATTGACCCTATTCTTTGCCATTACAGCGATGGCATTGAATATATGGTTCATGCAAGGGATGATATCAATTTACAAATGACGGCAATGAAAGCAAGGTTCAGGGATTATACCACGTGGGCTGAAGTAAGTTTTAAGAACGCATTTTTAAAAGAGGAAACTGCTGATGCATTGGTATTAAAGTGCCAGACCTTTTCCAGTGCATATATTACAAATAAAGGAGCAGGAAAATTCGAGATTCGTGCATTGCCGGTAGAAGCACAATTGTCGTCAATATATGGAATGCTTTGTACCGATATTGATAATGATGGCAACCTCGATGTGGTATGTGCAGGAAATTCCTATGCACCTGAAGTGCAGGCGGGCCGTAACGATGCACAGGGTATGCTCATATTGAAAGGCAATGGTAAAGGCGGTTTTATTGCAGACAGAACTGAATTTAATACAGCCAGTGACAACAAAGCTATCAGCAGTATTCAGTCTGTTGATGGAAGCAGGTTATTGCTTGTAAGCAGTAATTCAGGCTCTTTAAAAACGTATCGTGTTAACCAGAAAACAAAACAAATTCCATTAACGGATGCAGATGTGTATGCTGTCATCACCAATAAAAATGATAAAACATATAAAGAGGAATTTCAGTTTGGTAATTC
>JAYUXA010000072.1:0-4165 GCA_043753245.1 Chitinophagaceae bacterium | reverse complement strand
TGAGGAAAATCTTTTTTTATTTGCCTGGCCACAGCAGTGGCATACAGACAATCTCCATTGGAATATAACTGGACTAAAAGAATTTTATCAGGTACCATATTATTCCGGAGTAAGCATCATTTCGGCAAGATCTTTCAGGTTGGTTGAGGGCTTCCATCCGAGGGATAGAATCGTTGTGGGATCGGAAACTAAAATTTCGTATTCTGGTTTAAATCCTGTTTTAATTTTTACAAATTTTTTCCAGTCCATATTAAAATATAAAAAACATTCATTGATGTATTCCTGCACAGAATGGGCTTTTCCTGTACCTAAGGTTGCCTCAAAAATAGTATCCTGCCGGATAAATGTCCACAGGCCTTCCACAATATCTCCGGCATAGCCCCATTCTTTCATTACATCAAGACTGCCGATTTCGAGGGTTTTTTTTTCTCCTGCTGCAATTTTCTTTACCGTATCCGCGATCATTCTGCTGATATGCCTTTCGGTTCTTTTTGGGCTGTCGTGATTAAAAAAATATCCTATATACACTTTAAGTCCGAGCGTTCGGAAATACCGTGCAGCATAGACCGATTGTATCCTTGATACAGAATACGGATCACGTGCCTCAAATTCATCAGTCTCTTTTATTGGATAACTATTATTTTTAAATTGCAGACCACTTCCGGAAATAAAAACTTTCGATTGCGGAGATGCTGATCTTACTGCTTCGAGAATATTAAGTGTTCCTGTGGAGATAGTGCGGTGGTTCTCGAATATAGCTTCATGCCTTGTAGTGGAATTTGCTGCCAGATGAAAAATATACTGTGGGCGATGTTGAGCAACCAGTTGCAATACCGAAGCGTAATCGGATATATCAGTAGGAATACCATCCTGACCGCTTCGGGAAACACCAACGACCTCTACCCTATTTTTATTTAATAATTGGGTTAGGTAAAATCCATCCTGACCGTTCGCTCCAAATAGTATTGCTTTCATTATTTATACAATTTCTTTTCGAACAACGAATGTGGCAAACGTATATCTATATTTATTTAAATACAAAAAATCAGGGTTTGGACAGTCCCATTGAGGTTCATCTACCAGCACACAATTCTTCATTAACGGAAGCAACCGTTGGCGTAAATCTTTTTGAGTATATAATCTTACATCAACTTCAGGTTTTGGAATTCCTTCCTTCCACTGATCGTTATAGTCGCATGTCAGTACCGCAATTCCACCTGGAGCAAGCAGATCCGAAATACATCTTATAAAAGATTCATCATCAGGATCATGCTCAATAACAGAAGTGGAGAAGATGATATCATAGGAATTGGGAACAACACTAGGCTTAGAGACATATTCTTGCAAATAATAATTAAGAACCGGATCAATTTCGTCAATTGAGTATCCCAGTTTTTTAAGGCTCATAGCTGCGGTATCTTCATAACTTCCTACACACAATAATTTAGGACAATTCATAGTGGCCGCAAAGCGGATGACCGAATCGAAAACAAACCCCTGCTGAACGTTAGCTTCAGCAATTTTCTTGGCCATTGTTAAAGGAGCCAGTTCCATTAGCTTGTCAACAGCAGGAGCATACAATTTACGTGCGTTATTATCCAGAATGCGGTTAAAAGAGGTTGAACCAGGAAGATCCAAAGGACGATAAGACTGGGCTGTAACCAGGTTAAGCGAATCTTCTGATTCCGCCTCTGTATTCCTTAACCATGTAAAGGTTTTACCTGATCGTCCAATAGCCTGCCTTATAAAATTTTTTGCTTTTGATAAAATACCAGCTGGGTTTCTAGTTTTATTATTTTCTTTTGAAAAAATGCTGGTAATTATTCTGTCATATTCCCACACAATATTTGCTGTATCCGATTCCATTTTTATTTTTTTTAATGGACCGATATCCTGATGCAATATTTGTTTTAAAGTCCTTTTCCCATAAATAATCGATGGACTACTGTTCCTGAGATGCCTAAACATGATACTTTCCGAGACAGCCAGCGGTCTGTCTGCTGCAAGGGCATAATCAGCGGCGCTTGCGATTCCACGACCAATCTTATCCTGGTATAGAAAAACATTGATACTGTTCCGGGCAAGAAAATCCAGCACCTGTTCCTGATCAAGAAATTCATGAGACACTACAAGATTAATACCTGCTTTGGTAATTAGTTTCCTGCATCTTTCTACAAGATCGACCGCATTATTTCCTTCTTTGTCACCAAAATCGGCAAAGGGAATATTAAATCGTATGATCGCCTCATCAAATTCGCTGTTTACGGCCCTAACAATATCTTCAAATCCTTTATTAGGTGTAGCAAATCCGAAGCTTCCTATTGTTGTTATTTTTGGTAAAGGAAAATTATTCTCATATTGTGGTACCAATCTTCCTGTTTTGTAAACAATCGGATTCTTTAGTAGCAGGGTTGGGTCAGGAGCAATATGATAGTCAAATAAATAATTATTTGCATGATCCGCTTTTTCCTGGGTCACCTCGTGCATTATGCCTATTTGCGGAATAGAGATATATCTGTTCAGAGGATGGTAAAGTTTGTGCACTACTTTTTCCTGAAGCCAGGGCATTGTTGATGAATAATAATTATATATTATCGCAACTGGATTGCATGATGTTATAGCTGCATTCAGATCTTCAAATCCAGAACATTCCGCATATACAAAATCATATAGGCTGGAACCAGTAATTGCAGAGGCTATATTTTTACCGAACTGATGAACGCCACACTGCTTCTGAATATGCGAAATGAACAATATCTTTTTTCTCATACCCCGGAATTATAAATAATGATCAAACTATTTCTTAAACACCTCCACTTTCGGCAGAGGAAAAATAAAGCCTGTTCCTTTGTCGAGAGCGGCTTTTTCCCGAATTACGAACTCATCCCTGAAATGCCAGGGCAATACCAGATAATAATCCGGATTCATGGACCTGCTTTCCGCCTCGCTCACAATAGGTATATGGGTACCCAGTGTCATGGCACCATACTTATCCGGATTTCGTTCCGCGGCATAGTCAATCAGACTGTTATCGATGTTGCAGTATTGAAGAATGGTGTTTCCCTTGGTGGAGGCACCGTATATATGTACTTTTTTTCCATCCCTCTTGAATGAAACCAGCAAATCATGCAATTCCTTCCGAACTTTTTCTATCCTGTTCTGAAAATCAAGATAGGGTTTTGCCGTGTCCAGCAGAAGGTCGAACTCTTTCTGACGGATGGTATAAAGAAAAGCAGCATTTTCCTTATTATCATATACCGTGTTCTCCATGCGGGTGGCATAACAACGGATACTGCCTCCATTTATATCATTAAAGGTAATTTTAAATATTTTCATTTCTGCCATAGCACAAATGGTCTCCAGCACGGCAAGGCTGTAATATTCCAGATGTTCATGACAAATGGTATCATAAGAATCAAGTTCCAGCATGCGGGGCATATAGCTCATCTCGAAAACCCAGATGCCTTCTTTCGTCAGAAATCTCCTGATGCCTTTTACAAAACTGACCGGATCTTCCAGATCGTAAAACATGGCGATGGAAGTGATCACGTCAAGTTGTTTTCCACTTAGTAATTCGAACAACTTTTCCGAAGGGAAAATATCCTGCACCACCACTGCATTCCTGACCTCCTGAGCTACATCACTCGGATCACAACCGTATTTAATAACACCATCCGGATAATACCCAAGCAGCGTGCCGTCATTACAACCGATATCCAGCACCGAAGCATTATCATTTTTAATAATTTCCACTACAGAGTCAACAATACCTTTCAGATGATTTCTCATGGTATCATTAGTGCCCGATCTGTACCAGTATGCCGCATATAAAATTTCCGAAGGAACAGAATGCTCCATTTGCAGCAGACCACATGCATTTTCATCCACTTCAGGATTACACCTCACCAGCGTGCAGGGAATCTTGCGGGAGGAGGGCATTTCCTTTCCGGGTTTTATAAAAGAACCCTGAAGATATTGTTCGCCGAGATCAATGACTTTCTCCAGCGACAAAGAGCCGCATACCCGGCAGGTTCTTCTTGTTTTAATGTGCATATTGTTGATTAGCTTTTAATACGTTTTTTATCAGAAATCATTTCGGAAAAATGCATGTTAATTGCGTCAATGCATTTATTCCTTTGCAGGTTAAGAATTGCAAGTTGTTTTA
>JAYUXA010000071.1:0-4186 GCA_043753245.1 Chitinophagaceae bacterium | reverse complement strand
ATGGAACCAAGGACGGTGGCTATTTAATGGCCAACTGGAGCATTTATAAAGCAAAGGAAGAGCTGACGGCGGTATCTAAAAAATATCAGGTGAATGTGGTCTTTTTTGACGGGCGCGGAGGTCCTCCTGCAAGAGGTGGTGGTAAAACACATAAGTTTTATGCGTCGATGGGTAAGAACATCTCTAATGAAGAAATACAATTAACGATTCAGGGACAGACAGTGAGTTCTAATTTCGGAACGATAGACAGTGCGCAGTTCAATATTGAACAACTGATTCATGCGGGTATTACCAATAGTTTATTTTCTACTCGTGCGGTGACCCTGGAAAAAGATGATGAATTGATCTTACAGGAATTGTCGGAAGACAGTTTTAAATCCTATATCGAATTAAAGGAACACCCGGATTTTCTGGATTACCTCGCTCATGTCAGTCCCCTTAAATATTATGGAGAGACGAATATTGGCAGCCGTCCAACAAAACGGGGCACTGCATCCAAATTTTCTCTCAAGGACCTCAGGGCAATTCCTTATGTAGGTGCCTGGAGCCAGCTGAAACAAAATGTAACAGGCTATTATGGCGTGGGCACGGCTTTGCAGCAGCTGGAAAAGAAAGGCAAATGGGCTGGCGTAAAACAATTGTATCAGCGTTCGTTATTTTTCAAGACCCTGATCGATAATTGTGAAATGGCAATGAAAAAATGCTATTTCCCGCTTACCGAATTTCTGTCCCACCATCCCCGGTATGGCGAACTGTATAACATGATCTATCAGGAATACGAACTGACAAAACGGTATATTTTTCAGCTATCGGGCAAAAATGAGCTGATGGCGGATTACCCGGTAGAGCAATTATCCATACAAATGCGGGAGCGGATCGTGCTTCCACTGACTACGATCCAGCAGTATGCGATGTCAAAAATCAGGGAAATAGAAGAACAAAAATCCCTAAGCCCTATAAAAGAAACATACGGAAAATTAGTTATCAGAAGCTCATTCGGCATTATCAATGCAGGTAGAAATTCTGTATAAATCTTTGGGTACCGAAAAAAGGAACACCTTACGGGGTGCCCCTTTTTTTGAATACTCACGAACCGAATTGAAATATATTCATTAGAATTTGTAGATCGCTGCCAGAAGCAATGAAGCCGTGCTCTTTGTTCCGGAGCCATTTTCTTTAACGAATAGTTCTTTTTTGCCGCTGTCTACCCTGAATTCAGGAATAAAAGTGAGTGGACCTGCTTTCAGGTTAGCAGACAGAGTGGTGGCAAAAACACTGCCGTCAAACAATCCAAAAACATTCTTTTTATCATCAAAGTATTCCGCTCTTAAGGTAAATCCTACTTTAGGGGCCGGATCAATATTCAGATACAATGCAGATCCCCACCAGCTGTTGCCATCACCATACTTACCGGTGACAGCGTCTTTTATTTTTCTGGACTGAACAGTACCGTTGTATCCTATACTGAACTTATCGCTGATTGCCGCGGTAATTACCGCATCCACCTGCTGAAGATTGGTGCTTTCAGATAATTTTCCACCCTGGTAGTTTAAAAACAGCTTTACTTTTTCGCTTGCAGCCAGGCTATACTGTGCAATCAGCATTTTCTGCTGAAAATTGGCCGTTTTCAGATCGGTTGGGTTGGCAATACCGAGCATGAATCCACTTTTACCTGCACTCAGTTCCGCTTTGAGACCGGTATGAAAGAAAGGTCCGAAAGAAAACATATAGCTCATAGAGTAATTGCGGTTCAGATAAGGGTCCACTACTTCATATCCTACATGTGTTCCCCAGCTACCGGCGGTTAGCTTAAATTTGTCTGTGAATGCATAAGTGATGTAGGCCTGTTTGATGGCCAGCATTGTTTTGGCATCATTGTATGAAAACTCTTCTGCCCGTTTGCCAAAACCCAGATCTGCTACTACACTTGCTTTGCCCGCAGAATGCTCCAGTCTGACGGAGGCCATTCCCAGTTCAAAGGAGTTCTGCGAGTTGGTGAAGCTGGTGTAATTATTAAAACTACCAGCACCACTATTGGCATTTTTTGCATCGGCGAAATTGAACCGGTAGTAAGCGTCCACATAACCCGAAATAACAGGTCTGGGAGCGGGTTCTTCTACAATTACAACACTGGAATCCTGGGACCAGGCACCGGCGAGACAAAGCATGGCCAGACCTGTTGCAAAAAATTTTTGAAACATAGCAGAAGATTTTAAGAGTTTAGAAAGGGTATAGCCAGGAACCTCTGTCTGAGGTGGATGACTGGCTATACCTTCCATTGTCAATAAAAGTGATGTATGGAAATTTGAGTAAGCTCTTATTTATAGGAATCAGAATTTTACAACCTCCGCTTCCATGTCTGCGTCTTTGTATTTTCCATTTCCGGTTGATGCACCTGGAGTAACCAGTAAGGTACCCTGCATATATTTTTCATTATGCTGACTGGCATCCAGGCCCATTTCTTCATCTTCTTCAGAAACACGGATCGGAACTACAAAGTTGATAAATTTAAAAATCAGCCAGGAAACGCTGAATGCATAGATGGAAACGATCAGCATTGCTTTAAGCTGGATAAAAAAGAAATCAAAATTTCCGTAAAACCATCCTTCCGGACCACCCTTGATACCATGTACAAGCGGAGCCGCAAATAAACCGGTAAGCAACATGCCTGACATACCACCAATACCATGGCATGGAAATACATCTAGTGTATCATCAAGACTTGTTTTCTGTTTGATTCCAACAGCGATATTGGAGATCAGCGCACCGACCAATCCGATAATAATACTTTGTGGGATCCCTACATAACCAGCAGCAGGAGTGATAGCTACCAGACCAACTACTGCACCAATACAAAATCCAAGCACAGAAGGTTTTTTACCTTTCATCACATCGAAGAACATCCATGCCAGACCTGCAGCAGCTGCGGCGGTATTTGTTGTTCCGAATGCGTTAACCGCCATGGGAGTTGCACCAACTGCAGAACCTGCATTAAAACCGAACCATCCAAACCAGAGTAAACCGGTACCGATCAGAACGTAAGGAACGTTTGCCGGTGGAATTTCTTTCTTTTCAAGGTGTGATTTTCTTCTCTTAAGCACCAGTGCACCTGCAAGAGCAGCGCAACCTGCAGAGATATGTACTACCGTTCCGCCTGCAAAATCCCATGCGCCCATTTTAGCCAGGAATCCCTCTGGATGCCATGACCAGTGTGCTAGAGGAGAATAAACCAACAGACTAAACAGAACGATGAAAAGGATATACGAAGTAAAGCGCATACGTTCTGCTATTGCGCCCACTACCAGACCCGGAGTTATGATAGCGAACATCAGCTGAAATAACGAGAACAGAGTCAGCGGAATAGTATTCGCCAATGGCCATGCAGCACCAGATTTCACTCCCTGATAAAACATATAAGTAGTGGGATCACCAATAAATCCAAGACCACCTAAATCGGAGCCGAAGCTAAGACTGAATCCAACTACAATCCATAAAACCCCGACAACACCAGCAGCTACTACGCTTTTGATCATTGTGGAGATGACATTCTTCCTGTGTACCATTCCGCCGTAAAAGAATGCTAAGCCGGGTGTCATTAAAAATACAAGGGCTGTCGATACCAATACCCATGCCATATCGGAGGTATTGTACTGGGGATCTTTTGGTCCCGGTACATAATCTCCTTCCGGCTTGATGAACATTGCCAAGACTGCCACAATTACCAGAATCAGGAAGGGGGCTACCTGTTTGAACGTGAGTTTTTTCATACCTGCTAATTTTAGTTGTTAATATTCAAAAAAATGTTCATTTGAAATTATATCTTAAAATTAGGGGATTTGATGTAAAATAATAGGAATTTGGTTATATATTATTTAATATAATATAATATTATTGTGTTTTTTATTGCCCACTTTGGACTATTTGCACTATAAAAACGAAATTTTTTGGATAAAGGCATAAAAAAAGCCTCATTTTTTTAAAATGGGGCGTATAATGTTTAAAAAAATAGAAATTTTTAAATGGCTACCAGATTATGGTCTTTAGTCTCCAAAACAGAGGATCCCATTAAAAACTCATCTACTTTCCGGGCACATTCTCTGCCTTCACTGATTGCCCAAACCACCAGTGACTGACCCCTGCGCATATCCCCTGCCGTAAAAATTTTCTGAATATTGGTTTGGTACGA
>JAYUXA010000070.1:0-4188 GCA_043753245.1 Chitinophagaceae bacterium | reverse complement strand
GTATTTTCCTCTGGGATAAAATTTAAAAAAGGGTTCACGTAAAAGAAGTAATGCCGTGAACCCTTTTTTTATTACCAGTATTCATTTATTTTTTTTCTTACGAAAGTTATACTTCTTTCCAGCTGGTCCATGCCATCCACTCCATCTTCAATACTTATCCATCCATCAAAACCTACCCGTTTTAATTCTTTAAATATGGCGTCGTAATCATTCAATCCTTTTCCAATCTCTCCGTGGCTTAAGCGTTTTGCATATCCCAGAGCGCCCCCTTCTTCATTACGAAGATCTTCTATAGTACCTGATTTTAAAAATCGGTCACTGGCATGCATAGTCACCACACGATGGGATACACGGTACAATAATTCCAATGGATCCTCACCAGCCAGAAACGTATTGCTCGGATCGTAGTTGACTCCGAAATTCGGGTGATCGATACTGTTTACCAGCTGGCAGAATACCTCCATCTTTTGTGCAAACTCCGGATATTCCCAAAAATCATCTTTATAATGATTTTCAAGGATAAGCGTTATGCCATATTTCTGTGCATGCGGCAGGCATTCCATGATGCATTCTGCAGCCAGGGCTACTCCATGGTCGGTGCTTAGCTCCGGTCTTCTCTGTCCGGATAATACCCGGCAATACTGACCACCCAGGGTGGCAGTCATATCGATCCAGCGTTTTTGTTTGGCTATTTCTGTATCCCTGAATGTTTTGGAGGGATGAGTGAAGTCGGGTGAGCAACACATCATCGGAATTGTTTTTCCGGTGGATTCCACCTCTTTCCTGAATCCGGCCCAGTTTTTTTCATCCTCCATCTCTATAAACCCTGCATACCATTCCAGACCATCAAGGTCAAGAACGGATGCCAGTTGAATCCATTCCGATACGGTCATTGTACCATCCTTGCAGAGCGCCTGCATGAATGCTTTAGGAAATGCAGCCAGTTTAGGCATCAAATGATTATTTATAAATTAATAAGGATGCTTAATCGTCTCGGTATCTTTTGGAGGATTGCGACCAATAAAAGGATATTGTTCCAGTTCTACGACCTGCCCGGAAACCGGCCCGGATTCGTCGCCGATCCAGTACACTACTGCAGCTGCAATTTCTTCGGGCCATAAGAGTCGTCCGGATGGCGCGTAAACAGATGGTAATTCTTTATACCAGTCGTGCGGCAGGCCCTGTTCCTGTTTGCGAACTGTTTCCGTTTCTGTTAATACCCAGCCGGGGTTAATTTGATTTACCCGAACACCCTCCTGCCGGAATAAGGAATCACCAAGATTGCGTGTCATGGTCATTAGGGCTCCTTTAGAAATGCTGTAGGGCAACAGGTTGGGCTCTCCGCTGTACGCATTTACCGACCCGATATTCAGGACATTGCCGCGGGTTTTGCTCAACTCGGGCAGGGCTGCCTGTATCAGCGCAAAAGGAGCAACCGTATTTACTTCCAGTACTTTCCTTAAATAATCCAGGTCGGTAGTATGAATATTTGACGACACGATCATCGCTGCGTTATTAATTACGCAATCCAGCCGGCCAAACTTCTTTACAGCCAGTTCTACCATTCTTCCTGCAGCACCCTGAACACTGATATCTTCAATGTGTAAAGCGGCATTTGCCTCCCCAAGATGGTTCAGTATTTCTTCGCCGGCTTTTTTATCCCGTCCATTAAGAATTACCCTGGCGCCTTCAGCCACACATCGGATGGCTATTGCCTTTCCTATACCGGTAGTGCTGCCTGTTACAATGACAACCTTATCTTTTAATCGCATAATTAAGCTGGTTTTAAAATACTCTTTACTACTTCACCCTTATGCATTTTTTCGAAAGCGGTATGCCATTCAGACACCGGCCATACGCCTCCTATGATGGGCCTCACATCCAATTGGCCGCTGGCTAACAGGGCCAGAACCCTTTCCCACATCGGCCAGTTGTGACTGAAGCTACCCTGCAGGGTAATATTTTTTTGAACAAGTGGATCCAGTGAAATACCTAATGGCTGTGGGCCCCAGCCCACTTTTGTAATTTTTCCGTTCGGACGTACCAGCTGCATTGCTATATTAAGTGTAGCACTGGCACCCGCTGCATCGATGATCGTATCGGCACCCAGGCCATCACGTTCTTTAGCCCATGCCGTGGCATCACCAATGATTGCTTCGCAACCATATTGTTTTGCGATATTCAACCGGAAACGGTCGCTTTCCAGTCCAACGATTGCTACCTCTGCTCCGCAAAGTCTTGCCATCGCAGCACATAGGATACCTATAGTTCCCGGACCCAGAATGATGACTCTGTCACCCGGTCTTATCCTTGTATTTTCTACCACTGCGCTATAGGCCACGCAGCAAGGTTCAGTTAGACAAGCCTGCTCAAATGGAAGACTGTCCGGAACCTTGTGCAAGCACCGGGCAGGAACGCTTACATATTTGGTCATGGCGCCATTTACGCCATATCCAAATCCTTTCCGGGTAGGATCGAGGTTGTAGAGGCCTATGCGTGACATCGGATTATTAACATCGATGATAGCAGCCGTTTCACTAACTACCCGGTCTCCTTCTTTCCATCCTTTGACCCGGCTTCCGGTTTCGATAATTACTCCTCCGAACTCATGCCCCAGCACCACCGGATAATTTACCGGCCAGCTGTGATCTGCAGACCATTGATGCAGGTCGCTTCCGCATACTCCAACATTGGCTACTTCTAACAAAACGTCTTCCTCTCCGATCACCGGAGAATCTATTTCCCTTAATTCCACCGACCATTTTTCAGGAGCGAAATTTACAACGGCCGCTGATTTCATATTTGTTTTACTGTTTAAGTTTTCGAAATAGTATATAGTGTGGTTAATTTCTAAAAGCATGAATCTTTTCGCAGATCATACGCAGGGAACTTTCAAGATCCCCGTCTGCGGTTTTAAAATTATCTGCATCAATCGTAAGTGGTGCACCCAGCACTACCAATGGAGCACCGTAGGAAGGACATTGAATAGCCTGCTCAAGAGTTAAACCACCCACAGCCTGCACCGGAATTTTTACGGCGTTGACCACTTCGCGAAGCTGGTCAAGGGGTGAAGGCATTCGCTTACCTGCGGCGGCTATCCCTCTGCGTTCATCATACCCGATATGGTGAATAACAAAATCACATCCCAGTTCTTCCAGCCATTTTGCTGCTTCGACCATGTCTTCACAACCGAGATTATCGCCCATTACTTTTACGCCGAAATCTTTTCCTGCATGTACCACGCATTTAATGGTTTCCGCATGTGCTCTGGCCATGACCACCACATGTGTTGCACCGGCTTTTGCCATCATTTCTGCTTCCAGATATCCGCCGTCCATTGTTTTAAGGTCGGCTACGATCGGAATGCCAGGGAATGCTTCCCTTAATTTTCGTACGCCATGTAATCCTTCCGCAAGAATAAGCGGAGTGCCGGCTTCAAGCCAGTCTACCCCTGCGCGCATAGCCATTGCTGCAGTTTCAAGGGCTTCATCTATATTGGTCAGGTCAAGTGAAATCTGAACGATTGGTTTCATCATAATAATTTAATTACGCGTTGTCGTAGCTTACACATTCTTTTAGTTCTTTTTCTGTGTAGGCTATATTATATTGTTTTAAAACAGTAGCGGGTACACCATTCCATTTATTGGGAGTGTTGCCCATATAACCCAGATCTTTTACCCCCATTTTTGAAGTATAAAAACCGGTAACGGTAAAGTTTCTGATCAGACTGAAAAAACCGCTGCCCTGCGAAAACTCAGGTTTTGTTTTTGCAGGATACGCGATCTGGTCCACCACTTCAATTCTTTGTGCCGCAGAGCAATCAACAAAAGGTTTTTGATAGGTTTTCAAACAGTAAATATCCAGCCATTTTAATCCTCCGCGCATGGGCGTCTGATTTTCCGGTCTGTCGTTCATCATAAAATCAATAAATGCAGGAACGTCTGAATCGGTTGCGCTACCGCTTACCTCATCGCGCGGAATAATAATATCTGCCAGTATTCCCACTGTTGCTAATTCATGTGCAGTAAAAAAATGCGCTTTATTTATTTCTTTGTTGTGAATAATTTCTTCCGGCATCCGGTCTGCCTCTGCGGGAACAGGCTTTGCGGCAACTGCGGCATCCAGGGGTTTATCCGGAGCATCGCAGGCCTCAATAAGCACAGCTGTTGAAACCGTTCCTACAAAAAG
>JAYUXA010000069.1:0-8843 GCA_043753245.1 Chitinophagaceae bacterium | reverse complement strand
ACCAATTTAGCTCCTTCTGCAACAGAGGAAGTGGACAAATGGTAAACTGTAAATGAAATATATACTTTGAAAGCCCTGCCACTCCTGGCGGGGCTTTTTTATTTGGCTACTGTGATCGTCACTGATTTTACTTTCTTTTGATCCCCATTGAATATACTCAAATGATATATCCCCTGATTAAGGCTGGCCAGAGATAGTTTTTCCAGATGATTAGTGCCTGCGACAGTAACTCTTTTATTAAGCACCATTTGTCCCAGAGCATTGGTTAAGGAGATGTAATAATTGCCAGGCGTCTGGCTGTATAATTCAACAGAAATACTTTGATTGGTTGCCGGATTAGGGTACACATGTACCAGCAGCGTCTCTTTGCGGTTAAGGGTAACAATTTTTGAATACTGGGTAGATCCGTCCGTATTAAGAACGGCCAGCCGGTAATAATTATCGCCTGGAAAAAAACGGCCATCATTATAACTGCCCGATAGTTGCTGGGCAGAAGCACTGATTTCGGCGATCCGGATGAAATTAATGCCGTCACTACTTCTTTCCAGAAACATAGTATTGATTCCATCCGACAATTCCATCGTCCATTCCAGCCGGTTAAAATTATTTTCCGAAATACCGCTGAAATTGGTAAACCGGGTAGATAACGTGGATCCGGAAAAAACAATATTAAAAGAGGCCTTGGTATTCTCCACTCCATCCAGTACCAAAAGATAATTAGCGTTAGGTGAAAGGCCAGTAATGGTGGGCACAATGCCATTGCCGGTAAAGATGACAGTAGATACCGGAGTGGGATAAGCTTGTCCGGTAGGACATGCAGCAACTTTGTAAACGGTTAATTCTACTCCGGTCACGGCCGTACTTCCTCCTGGAACGCAGGCCGCAATTTCAACGGGCAAGGTGGAGTAATTGTTCACTTCCAGCGACAAGTCTCCTCCATTTGCATTGGTCTTTATCGGATAGTAGGCGGTATTGGTGATGGACGTAGTGCTGCCATCGGCGAAATACTGGTTGTATCCCGGATCTACGGTTTTATTGCTGGTGCTGTGTGCAAGATCAAACGAAACAGTGGAAAATAAAGGTGTCACCGAAGATGGAAAAGAGGCCGGGCATTCGTCTTTAGTATCCAGCGTAATGGGGAGCGGATTCATATCAGCACTTGCAGGCAGACAGGAACCAAATGCATAACCCTGCGGAGTGACCAGGTATGTCACGCCCGCCATAGCAGAATAATCGGGAGTGATCCTTCTTAAATTATAGGACACCGAAAAGTTCATAAGTTTAGCAGGGTTAATATGTCCCCCGCCAGATCCCTGGTTTCCGTCAATGATATGTCCGAGGTTGAGTGCATGTCCCAGTTCATGCAACAGAACGGTTTCCAGATCTACCTGCGGCACCGTGCCGGTGTAAGGAGAACAAGGTCCGAAAGTTGTAGCGACGGTGCCTGTTGAATATCCTGCGTTCCGGATAATAATATCGAATCCGGACTTAAAAAATGGTTTACTGAGATCACATGCGGAAAAACCGGAGTAACAGGTGGCGAGCACTCCGGATGGCAGCGGTCCGCCCAGGCCGGATCCTCCGTTATCAAAAGTGACAATATTCTCTGCGTCATACGGATCAATTTTCTGGATACTGGTAGTGCCTGCTTCCACCAGATTTGCTCCGGTGAGCTCGGTCCATGTAGCGATGGCTCTCTGCACAGTGCCTTTAGCGGGGCTTATGTTGATGTTGACACCGCTGTTGGTGGTATTGGTGCTGTATTTAAAAGAGTACCCACCAGTACCATTCAGGTTCGCTAAATTAAACTGGACCGTTTTTGATAAGGCCGGAATAAAACCGGAAAGAACGGAATAAAGAACATTTAATGCAACACCCGATCCACCGGTCGTTCCGCTGCTGTTGCGCACCTGGAAGATCCCGCTTCCAGCAGTAGAAGGAACACGGATCTTGATCTGGGTATCGCTCCAGGAAACCACCAGGTCGCTTTTAGAAGAAACCTCAAAAAAGTTTCCTACGGCCTTATCCGTGTGGGCAAAGGAAATAATATTCAACGTACTGTCCGGAGTGCTATCGAATCCGGATCCGTTAATGGTAAGTACATTTTTTGAAGGATCAAGTAAGGTCCCAGCGGTAACCGTTGCCGGGCTGAATGAGGTAATTACTGGTGCCAGCGTGGCATTTAAACCGTTAGCCGGAGTGATGCTCCGGCTGGCTTCCTGTATGCTGAATAAATGATTTTTTATTTTGACCGCGTTTCCTGTCTTCTTATACAACTCCTGATACAATACGTCTTCGATATCGTGATAGGTGATGAATGGTGCCGATGCTGTTTTATGTAAAAGATCATATTTTAAAAAACCCTGGGCGCTGCTGTACACCTCATAGGTGGTTTCCCGCGATAATATGGATTTAGCGCGGTTTGCCCTGCAGTAAAAAAGACCGATATCATTTTTATCAAGTTGCAGAAGATCGCTGGCCTGAATACTATAATTATCTACAGTACCGCCATTGGTTACGATCTCAATTGTTTTTTTACTTTCTGTTCCTTTAAAGATTTTATAGATCTCTACTTCGCTGGATGTCAGGATCATCGTGTGCTGGGAGTTCCAGTAAGATTTTTGGGCAACCACTTTTCCTTCTACAATGAGCGAGGAATAGCTGATCTTTTCGTCTGAAGAAACTTCGTATAAGGACTGGGCACGGGTATGCGTTGAAACCAGCAGTATGGTTGCTAAAAAGATAACGGCCAGCCGGTAAAAAGCACGCATAGATAAAAATTGAAAAACGTTAAGGAAAGCTACTGATAAACGTGGGTTAATCCGTTTAATTGTCACCCTTTATCTTCTTATACGCATTAATTAAGCCGTTGGTTGAACTATCATGACTTATAATTTCTTCTTCTCCTGTAAGCACAGGTAGAATATTTCCTGCCAGTTGTTTGCCCAGCTCTACGCCCCATTGGTCAAAACTGAAGATATTCCAGATCACTCCCTGCACAAAGATCTTATGCTCATAGAGTGCTATTAGCTGACCCAGCGTAAAAGGAGTTATCTTTTTTATAAGGATGGAATTGGTAGGCCTGTTTCCAGCGAATGTCTTATAAGGCAGGGCATCTGCTGTTTTTCCGTTCATCAGTGCTTCTGTCTGTGCGAAAAAATTAGAAAGGAGTTTGTCGTGGTGATCCCCGGTAGGGTTGTGGCTGATGGCCGGAGCGATAAAATCGCAGGGTATCAACAAGGTCCCCTGGTGTATAAGCTGGTAAAAGGCATGCTGTCCGTTGGTTCCGGGCTCTCCCCAGATCACCGGTCCTGTGGCATAACTCACCGGCTGCCCGTTCCGGTCTGCCGATTTACCATTGCTTTCCATATTTCCCTGTTGAAAATAGGCGGCAAAGCGGTGCATATACTGATCGTAAGGGAGAATGGCTTCGGTCTGAGCGCCAAAAAAATTGATATACCAAATGCTTATCAACCCCAGGATCACCGGTATGTTCTGTTCAAATGGAGTCTGTCTAAAATGAAGATCGGTTTCATGAGCGCCTTTCAATAATTCTTCGAAATGGTCATAGCCGATAGACAGTGCAATGGACAGTCCGATTGCACTCCAGAGCGAATATCTTCCGCCTACCCAGTCCCAGAATACGAACATGTTTTCCCGGTCTATCCCAAATTTCACCACTTCTTTTTCATTGGTGCTCAGGGCCACAAAATGTTTTGCGATATCCGCTTCCTTTCCAGATTGCAGAAACCATTGCCTGGCAGTGTGCGCATTGGTCATTGTTTCCTGGGTGGTGAAGGTTTTTGAAGCAATTAAAAAAAGTGTTTCATCAGCGGTTACTTTTTTTAAGGTCTCGGTAATATGAGTGCCGTCTACATTGGAAACAAACCAGGGTTGAATTCCTTCTACCCGGTATGGTTTCAATGCTTCCGTTACCATGAAAGGTCCCAGGTCACTTCCTCCGATGCCGATATTGACGATGTATTTAATTTTTTTTCCGGTAAATCCTTTCCATTCTCCACTGTGTACACGGGCACAAAATGCCATCATGTGTCCCCGAACGCTAATTACTTCTGGCATCACATCTTTACCACTGGCATATACCGGCTTGCCGTCGTAGTTTCTTAAAGCGGTATGCAGTACCTCTCTTCCTTCCGATGCATTGATTTTTTCCCCATTGAACATCGCTTCGATCGCTTCTGGGAGGCGGCATTCCGTGGCCAGACCCAGCAGCAGCTCCATCGTCTCTGCTGTAATCCGGTTTTTAGAGTAATCGACCAGCAGATCCCCGAAGGTTACGGAGAATGATTTAAACCGGTTGGGATCAGTGGCAAATAATTCTTTTATAGATAGGGCGGCTGCCTGCTGCCGGTGTTGTTGCAGCAAACTCCAGGCCCTGGTGGTATCGGGTTTTATAGAAGGAAACATAGGAAATGATTGATGAATTAATGTAGCTATTAAAGTGCCATGGCCGCTTTTTCTTCTTTGAAGGCTGTCCTTGGTTTAAGGCCCAGCATAGAAAACATCGCCATGTCTTCCCCAAAGGATGGATTGGGGGTGGTCAATAATTTTTCTCCTGCGAAGATGGAATTCGCCCCTGCCATAAAACAAAATGCCTGTTCTGAAATACTCATTTCAGCCCTTCCTGCGCTAAGGCGCACCATAGTAGCAGGCATGAGGATCCTTGCGGTGGCGATCATGCGAACCATATCCCAGATGTCTGCTCTTGGCTGATCGGCCAGCGGCGTACCCTGCACCGGTACCAATGCATTGATCGGCACACTTTCAGGATGTTCCGGAAGTGTACAAAGGGTATGCAGCATTACGATCCTGTCCTGATGTTTTTCGCCTAAACCAATTATACCCCCGCAGCAAACAGTTACCCCGGCTTTACGGACATTATCCAGCGTTTTCAGCCGGTCCTCGTAGGTTCTGGTGGTGATGATCTGTTCGTAATATTCGGAGGAGGTGTCGAGGTTGTGGTTGTAGGCGTACAGTCCCGCATCGGCTAATCTGGAGGCCTGGTGTTCGGTAAGCATACCGAGTGTGCAACAGACTTCCATACCCAGTTCATTGACCCCCTGTACCATTTCTATCACCTTGTCAAAGTCGCGGTTGTCCCGCACTTCACGCCATGCAGCACCCATGCAAAACCGGGTGGAGCCGGCATCTTTTGCTTTTTGGGCATATTGCAGCACTTCCTCTTTTTTCATTAACGCCTGCACATCAACGCCAGTATTGTAACGGGCCGCCTGCGGGCAATAGGCGCAGTCTTCGGAGCAACCACCCGTTTTTATAGAAAGCAGCGTGCACACCTGCACTTCACCGGTGTCGTTGAACTGCCTGTGAACCGATGCTGCCCTGAACACCAGGTCCAGCACAGGAGTATGGTATATATCGCTGATCTCTTCAAGTGTCCAATCCTTTTTGATAACATCCTGCATGAACAATAATTTGGACAAATTTATTTGTTAAAAACTCATAAAACAAATAACACCGGAACGGCATAATGATTTACTTTAGTTTGACAACTATGGAACACACCGTTTATATCGGAATGAGCGCAGACCTGGTTCATCCGGGACACCTGAATGTGATCCGGGAAGGACTGAAATTGGGTAAAATAACTATTGGACTGCTTACTGACAAGGCGATCAGCAGTTACAAACGGGTGCCTTATCTGAACTATGACCAGCGCCGGCAGGTAATCGAAAATATCAAAGGGGTTACGGCTGTTGTACCCCAGGATACCCTGGATTACACCGATAACCTCAGACAACTAAAACCTGATTATGTAGTGCACGGGGATGACTGGCTTGCAGGCGTACAAAAAACCACCAGGCAGCGTGTGATTGACACGCTCAGGGAGTGGGGCGGAAAATTAGTGGAAGTAAAGTACACCGAAAATGTAAGTTCCACCGCTATTCAGCAATCGATCCGGGCAATTGGAATTACTCCCTTTAACAGGCTGGAAAGATTACGAAGAATACTATCTGCAAAGCCCTGTATCCGGGTAATGGAAGCACACAGCGGATTAAGTGCGCTGGTAGTAGAAAATACTTTCCTGCAGGACGGGTACGGTAAAAGACAGGAGTATGATGCAGTGTGGATGAGCAGCCTCACCGACTCCAGCAACAAAGGTAAACCCGACATTGAAACGGTAGATTTCACGTCACGGATGCAGACGGTCAATGAAATATTAGAGGTGACCACCAAGCCCATTATTTTCGATGGAGACACGGGCGGTAAGCCGGAACATTTTTCTTTTATGGTCAGGTCGCTGGAGAGAATGGGCGTGTCGGCAGTGATCATTGAAGATAAAACAGGACTGAAAAAAAATTCTTTGTTTGAAGAGCAGGCTTCGCAAACACAGGATTCCATTGAACATTTTTGTGAAAAAATAAGGATTGGAAAAAATAGCCAGGTCACCGAACATTTTATGATCATCGCGCGGATTGAAAGCCTTATCCTGGGGAAATCTATAGACGATGCCATGGAAAGGGCGGTTGCCTATATCGATGCCGGGGTAGATGGGATCATGATCCACAGCAAACAAAAAAATGCATCCGAAATACTGGAATTTGCCAAAAAATATTCACGTCTTGAAATGAAGATGCCGTTGGTGGCGGTTCCCAGTACCTATACAGAAATATATGCAGAACAACTGCAGCAGGCAGGGGTGAATATGATTATCTACGCCAACCAGTTGCTGCGAAGTGCATACCCGGTGATGGTACAAACCGCCTTATCCATTCTGGAGAATGGCAGAAGTAAAGAAACAGAATACCTGCTCCTGCCGATTGATGAACTGCTTAAACTTACGCAGGATACATGATGATGGCCTCAAAACATTTTTTGGAAATGCTCAGAAAGCAGGGAGTGGAATTCTTCACCGGCGTTCCCGATTCGCTGCTGAAGCATTTTTTATTTTATGTACAGGACCATACACCTGCCTCCGGTCATATCATTACTGCAAACGAAGGACAGGCAATTGCTCTGGCCGCCGGATATCATTTGGCTACTGGAAAACTGCCGTTAGTATATATGCAGAATTCAGGTCTCGGTAATGCTGTTAATCCCCTTACTTCTCTTACTGATAAAGAGGTGTATTCGATCCCTATGCTGTTACTCATTGGATGGCGGGGCAGGCCCGGTGTAGCAGATGAACCGCAGCATAAAAAAATGGGCAGGATCACCGAGGGATTATTAAACGTTCTGGAGATCCCCTATTTTATATTGAACGGGGATGCTGTACAGGATGAAGAAACGATCCAGTCCGCTGCAGCGTTGGCTAAAACGGGCATACAGCCAGTGGCGCTGCTGACTAAAGAAGCTATTTTTTCTTCTTACCAGCCTTTATCCGTTGTACCTGCGTATGCCCTTAACCGGGAGCAGGTGCTTCGGTCGTTATCGATGCATTACACTGGAAATGAGGTGGTGGTATGTACTACCGGAAAATCCGGCCGTGAATTTTATGCCATCAACGAAGAAGCGGATAACAAAATATCGAAGAGTTTTTTATCGGTTGGTGCTATGGGACTGGCCAGTCAGGTAGCTCTGGGAATCCATTTGTTTCATACCGGAAAGATTGTGATGATTGATGGCGATGGAGCGGTTCTGATGCAACTGGGTGCATTGACACTGACGGGAAAATTAGCAGGCAATGCGTTTATTCATATTGTGATCAATAATGGAGCCCACGAATCGGTAGGGGGACAACCTACACTGGGTTTTGATACGGATCTCTGTCAGATAGCGGAAGCCTGTGGGTATGAAGAGGTCAGCCGCATTACTACGGAACAGGAACTGATGGCCTGGCTTAAAAATGGGTATTCTAAAGAAATAAAACAATTCGTAGAGATCAGGGTAAACATGGAGAGCCGCGACCATCTGCCAAGGCCGTCCACATCACCCATTGCACGAAAAGAACTATTAATGCAAAAACTGCATGACCGAAAAAAGGGTTAGTTATGCGTCATTTTATCCGGGAATACCGCCGCGCCAGGGCAATTACTGCTACTTACTATCCGGTAATTATTTTTTCGGAGAGCCGGTATTATTTCCAGTATTTCGAGAAGATATTCAATGATATTCTTGAAAAAACGAACGTTCCGGTGCTCTATATTACCAACGATTCATCTGATCCTCTATTGCAGGTAAACAAAGAGCGTTTACAGGTGGTGTATATGAACCTGTTTCTCTTATATATTTTTCCCCGGTTGCAGGCCGGGGTCGTACTTTCAACGATGCCCGGGCTTGGAACTCATTTATACAAACGATCCTCAGGAGTTAATGCGTATGTATATCTTTTTCATGCTGCGGTAAGTGTACACCAGCAATATCTAAAAGACGCTTTTTTTAAGTTTGATGCGGTCTTTGCGCTTCATCACCAGCAGGTGGCTGAATTAAGAAAAATGGAAGTGATATATAACCTGCCT
The DNA here is from genome assembly GCA_043753245.1 of Chitinophagaceae bacterium. GTDB lineage: Bacteria > Bacteroidota > Bacteroidia > Chitinophagales > Chitinophagaceae > Flavitalea. The sequence continues at coordinate 405 of JAYUXA010000069.1, read as the reverse complement.
GAAAAGGATATTGTTGCTTATGGTTATCCGTTGCTGGATAGTTTTCGGAAACCCCCTCATTCAACGGCTGAAAAAACAATTCTTATTGCTCCTTCCTGGTACGATCAATGTATATTCGAAACCTGCATCTATGACCTGCTAAAGTGCATCACCCCCTTACCATACCGTATTGTAGTACGTCCGCATCCTGAGTATGTTAAACGCAGTCCAGCTGCGTACAGGCAACTAAAAAAGGAGATAAAAAAATATGATAACGTTTTTTTGGAGGAGGATCCGGATGTATTTGCCAGCCTCTTTCATGCGGATATCCTGATTACTGACCGTTCAGGCATTGCGCTGGAATATGCGTTTGGATTATTAAAACCGGTATTATTTATTGACACTCCACCTAAGATTATGAATACG
>JAYUXA010000068.1:0-4216 GCA_043753245.1 Chitinophagaceae bacterium | reverse complement strand
GCATTTGATGAAGCCGTGCTTGCCTTTGGCGGCGTGGATATTATCGTTAACAATGCAGGAATAAGTATTTCCAAGTCTCTCACCGATCATACCATTGCAGACTGGGATAAACTGTATGACATCCTGGTCAAAGGACAATTTCTGGTGTCTAAAGCAGCCGTGCTGGTAATGCAAAAGCAGGATATAGGTGGTGATATCATTAATGTAGTTTCTAAAAATTCTGTATTTGCAGGACCTAACAACGCAGGTTATGGTTCAGCAAAAGCAGCACAGGCGCATCTTTCCAGGTTGCTGGCTGCTGAACTGGGGCCAGATAGAATAAGGGTCAATACGGTAAATCCCGATGCAGTTATTGCAGATTCCAATATCTGGGCAGGTGGATGGGCCGAAGGACGAGCGAAAGCTTACGGCATCACAGTAGCCGAACTTCCTGCCTTCTATGCTAAAAGAACCTTATTGAATGAAATGATCCTTCCTGACGACATTGCAAATGCATGTTATGCGTTTGTAGGTGGATTGCTGAATAAATCCACAGGTAATACCCTTAATGTGGATGGTGGTGTGGCAACTGCATTCATGCGGTAAGCTGAAAACTGCTGTTATCTGTAAAAATTAGTCTGTGCATCCGATGTTTTTAAGCTTCGTGCGCATAGATTATTCTTTTGCGATAACTCCACTAACTGAGGAACATCTTGGGTATCACCATTTCAAGGTTATCTTTGTTTGCCAGGACTTGTTGTCCGTGCGCTCAAAGGACTATGAACAGATTGCTTAATATCAACACGGAAAAAAGAATCCCGATCTATCTGCAGATCGTGGATTCGATTACCGATGCGATCAGAAGAGGAAATTACAAAAAAGGCGACCGCATATTTTCCATCAATGAAATGAGCAATGAATACTTTCTGGCACGCGATACGGTGCAGAAAGCATACAGTATTCTTCAGTCCCGTGGGGTTATCACTCCGATCAAAGGGAAAGGATATTATGTACAGGATATTCATCCGGCAGTATCCATTAAAGTACTGCTGCTGTTTAGCAAAATCAGCAATTATAAAAAACAGATCTACAATGCCTTTGTCGAAACGCTGGGTGATGAAGCCGCGGTGGACATAAAGATTCATCACTTCAACTCTAAAATATTTCAGGATCTGGTGGCTAACAATTTAAACGACTACGATTATTTTGTGGTGATGCCGCATTTTTATGATGATCCCGAATACGCCTTGAAGATTATTAAAACTATTCCGGCCGACCAGTTGATTATACTCGATAAAAATGTTCCGCACGGCGATATAAAAAGTGCCGCTGTATTTCAGGACTTCCAGAATGACATTGTAGAGGCATTGGAACAGGGGCTGGATCTGCTGTCTAAATATGAAAAGCTGTTCCTCGTTTATCCCCGGATCATTTCCTATTCACCGGATATTATCCAGGGATTCCGTAAATTTTGCATGCAGAATAATTTCCGTTACGGAGTACTAACTGATATAAATGACCAGACACCTGTTGAAAAAAAGGAAGCCTATATTGTTATTGAAGAAAATGATTTGTGCAACCTGATCAGGATTGCTAAAGAACATCATCTGGGGATCGGAACGGATGTGGGCATTATTTCCTATAACGACAGTCCTATAAAACTGATCTTACTGAATGGGATCACCGTGATGTCTACCGATCATCATAAAATGGGCGTTACGGCCGCCAGGCTTATACTGGAAAACAGCAGTGAGAAGATCAAAAACCCATTTGTTCTCATCCGCCGGAATTCCCTTTAAATAAGAAAGTTCCTTATTTATGGGATTTCATCTGGTTTTGCATAAAATCGCTTAATTTACTTTTAAATAATTGAAGCTATCATGAAAAAATGTTTTCTTTCTTTCCTGGGCATCTGCCTTGTGGTAGTTGGAATGGCAGATGTCAGACTACCACAAATTTTCAGCACCAATATGGTATTGCAGCGCAACATCGTTATCCCGGTATGGGGATGGGCTGCACCGGGCGAAAAAATTTCAGTTCAGTTCAATAAACAAACTAAAACCACCAAAGCCGGCAGGGACGGAAAGTGGAATGTAGCCTTGAATCAGGAAATGGCCGGAGGCCCTTTTACCCTGATTGTTAAAGGTAAGAATACGGTCACCATAGATAATGTACTTGTAGGAGAAGTATGGTTGCTTTCCGGACAGTCGAATATGGAAATGATGGTGAAACACAGTTCCGATAAAAGATATGATAAAGACATCAGGGAAGCTTCTAATAATCAGATCCGGCATATAAAATTCGCCACTACCGTTTCGGATACTCCTGCGCTGGATGTACCCGGAGTATGGAAAATTGGCAATGACAGTAATAATGTAGCTGACTTTTCTTCAGTCGGTTATTTCTTTGCGCAAAAATTATATGAAGAACTGCATGTTCCTATAGGACTGGTCAATGCTACCTGGGGAGGAACTATTGTGGAAACCTGGACAAGCCGGGAAGCACTTGATAAGGACAATGATCTTAAAACCGGCATAAAGAAAACGTATGCGGAAGTGAAAGCGGCTAAACCTGATGGAAAAGTAGGTCCGAATGAATATCCATCCCTGTTGTACAATGGTATGATCCATCCACTTATTCCCTATGCCATAAAAGGTGCACTCTGGTATCAGGGCGAATCAAATGCCGGCAGGGCTAAACAATATGCAAAATCATTTCCACTGATGATTGCCGATTGGAGAGCCCGTTGGAAAGAGGGTGAATTTCCTTTTTATTTTGTACAGCTTGCCAGCTGGAATGCAAATAATGGCAACAGCGCTAATGGCAGCAGTTGGGCAGAACTGAGAGAAGCACAAACCTCCACACTTTCTATTCCTAATTCAGGTATGGCCGTGGCATTGGATATCGGTGATTCGAAAGACATTCATCCGTCCAATAAAAAAGAGGTAGGACTTCGCCTTGCAGCAATCGCATTGATTAAAAATTACGGACAAAAAGGAGAATATTCCGGACCTGTTTATGAGTCCATGGCTACTGCGGGAAGTAAGGCGCTGCTGTCTTTTAAGCATGCAGATGAATTATGGATCAAAGATAATTATGGGTACCTGAAGGGTTTTGAAGTGGCGGGTGCTGATCAGAAATTCTATTATGCCAAAGCCGCAGTAAATGATGGTAAAGTAGAAGTATTCAGCGACAGTGTTGCCGCACCTGTGGCAGTACGTTATGGTTGGGCCGATGATATGCCTGAAGCAAACCTTTATAATAAATCCGGATTTCCTGCTGTTCCTTTCAGAACAGATAATTGGAAAGGGGTGACCGATAATGAAAAGTATACCGTACAGTAACGGATAGCTTTTAAGGACCGCAGGCAATTGATAGAACCTTCTATTAACTGCCTGCGGTTTTTCTTTACAGCAAATAAAAATAATGTTGAATTTGCAGCGCTACTATCCTGAATTAAGAATGCCTCACCGGTGTGGTAAGGCATGCTTGATTCAATAAGGAAGACTAATAGAATTACTTCACATGATTGTTAACAATCTTGGCAAGCTCGAACATAGAGATCTGGCTTTTTGCACCGAACACTGGTTTCAGTTTAGCATCTGCGTTGATCATTCTTTTGTTCTTACTGTCCTGAAGATTATTCTTCTTAATATAATCCCATATTTTCTTGATGATCTCCGTGCGTGGGATAGGTTTGCTACCGACAACTTCTGCTAGTGCAGGGCTGACAGTGAGCGGAGCCATAAACGCTGCGTTAGGTTTGCGGGCTGATTTCTTAGCCACTTTCTTAGCTGCTTTTTTAGGAGCCGCTTTCCTGGGAGCTGCTTTTTTAGGAGCTGCTTTCTTAGCGGCCTTTTTAGGAGCTGCTTTTTTTACTGCCTTTTTAGGCGCTGCTTTTTTAGCTGATTTTGCCATATGGTGACATTTAATGGGTTATTGTGTAAGTTACACAAGATTAATATACAACTGCTTTTTCCTTATTGTATTTATTTCGGTATTCTATAGGAGAAAGACCGGTAATTCGTTTAAAAACGGATCGGAAAGCCCTGCTGGCAGAGTACCTTTCATCCTGCATCACTTCATTGACATTCCTGTTGCCGGATCCAACCGTTTTTTTAACCGCTTCTGTTTTTACGCACTGTATAGATTGTATGAGGGTTAAAGTGAAAATTCCCAACCATTGCCGGTGTACTGGTATTTTTTAATAACCTACCCTTTGTAATCCGCAAAAGAG
>JAYUXA010000067.1:0-19937 GCA_043753245.1 Chitinophagaceae bacterium | reverse complement strand
AGTTGATCTAAATATGGCTATCTTCTATTGCTATATCTTTCTGAGGAATTGAATCATCCGTGAATATTTTCTCTACAATAGCCCTCCTCTAATGCTATATCTTTCTGGCCTGGTCATCTTCTGTAAAATGAAAATAAAAGACATCCGGAGCGGAGGTTATTTCAGATCAAGTGCCTTTTGAACTGTAAGATCGTACGCATTGCTTAGTTCGTAATACCCTTCCATTCCCCAGATCTGACGTGCCATCCAGGTTCTGATTCTTTTTTCGATTTCAATCCTGTCTTTATCGGACAAGGCAGGTAAACTTATCTTATTCGCCAGCATAAACGTATTCAGGTTTTTCCAGGTGGTTGCACCCGTGCGAAACCGGTTTGCGAAATCACCTGGATTTTTAAAATTGTCAAAGAATGTTTTATTGTCTATATAAAACAGGTAAATAAATTTTCCGAATTGCTGATTGTCAAATAACGGGCTGATACCGGCCGAAAAACCCGTAGTATCGTAAGCCACAAATACATCCGGAGTAATTCCACCTTCACCATAGACGACCCGGCCTGCATTTGTTTTGAAGACCTTACCATGGAGGATGGTGGTGTCGGTGTGCACCATTTCCCCTTTTTGAAAACGTTCGGTTACTTCATCATTATAGGCTGCCCTGCCTCCCGAATATGATTTTTGAATACTTCGCCCTGCAGGGGTATAATAACGCGCTACTGTTAGCCGCAATGCAGCCCCGCCAGTGAGGTCGTATTGTTCCTGAACCAATCCTTTTCCAAAGGTTCTGCGGCCAATTATCGTAGCCCGGTCCCAATCCTGCAATGCTCCTGCGAGCACTTCACTTGCTGAAGCAGATCCCTCATCTACCAGCAGCACCAGCTTTCCTTCTTCGAACTGACCGGGGCGTTTACAATGATATTCCACGCGCGGCTGTTTATCGCCTTTAGTATAAACGATCAATTTATCTCCCGAAAGAAATTCGTCTGCAATATCCACTGCTTCCCCAAGAATGCCGCCACCGTTATTCCTGAGATCGAAAACGAGGCTTTTCATCCCTTTGCTTTTTAACTTTTCAAAAGCCGCCATACACTCTTCATAACTGGTTCCTGAGAACTTATTCAGGTGAATATATCCGGTGGTATCATTGATCAGATAGGCAGCATCGACAGAAAACAATGGAATAGTTCCCCGTTTTACAGATACCGCCACAGGCACACCTTTTCTTAAAAAGGTAATATTAATTTTAGAGCCACCTTCTCCGCGCAGGAATTTTTTAATGCGTTCGGAACTGATATTTTTTCCGGTCACAACAGAATCTCCAACTTTCAGAAATTTATCTGCCACTTTTACGCCTGCGCTGGCACTGGGTCCGCCGGGAAGTACCTGAACTACATTCACCGTATCCTCTATTATTTGAAATTCTACTCCGATACCTTCAAAATTCCCCTGAAGATCTTCATTGACCTCCTGAAGGTAACGGGCCGGTATAAATACGGAATGCGGATCCAGATGTGTAAGCATAGCCCGTACCGCATCATCCGTGAGACTGTCAGTAGCAATGGGGTCCACATAATGAAGACGGATCAGATCTACCGCTTCCTGCAGCGAAGAGCGTTTAGATGTTTCGAGTAATCCCTGTGAAAGCGGCAGCCGGCCGCGCAATTGATATCCGGAGACCAGTCCGGCAATGAGAACAAGTGCAAAAAGTATCGGTAACCAGGCCTGTAATTTTTTCATTATCCGTTGTCAATTTCGCCGCGAAGGTCTTTAATAATTCTTAATTCTTACTGGTCGTTTTATGATTGGTGACATCGGAGCATTGGTAAGATCATTTAATGATATGGTAGCTTTCCGTTGCGTACGGGAAATAATTAAAATATCCGAAATTGATCCCCGGCGCACCGATGAGGAATCAGTTTATAAGCTGGTACTGAACAGTTTTGTCTTTGAAGAGCGTAATTACCCGGCCCAAAAAGTTTCTTATCTGTCTTACAAGGCTACTCTTATTGTCATAAATTGCAGCAATGGCTAAACTTATTGCTGACAGCGGCTCCACCAAATGCGAGTGGTGTGTGGTCTCCCCCAGAAAAAAATCAAGTTATTTTACACAGGGAATGAGTCCTTATTTTTTGACTCCGGAGCAAATGGAGGGGGTGGTACGCAATGAACTGTTGCCCCAGCTTAAAAAGGTGGAACTGGAAGCTGTTTATTTTTACGGCACAGGGACCAAAGATCCTGACAATGCAAAAAAAGTTAAAAAACTACTGCAAACGATATTTAATCCAGCACAGGTAACGGTCAACCACGATCTTACGGGAGCCGCCCGGGCACTGTGCGGACAGGAAAAAGGAATAGCCTGTATATTAGGTACAGGAAGTAACAGTTGTTCATACGACGGAAATAAAATTTTAAAAAATAGTCCGGGTACAGGATTTATACTCGGCGACGAAGGCAGTGGTGCTTACCTGGGTAAAAAACTAGTACAGCATTACCTTTACGATATCCTCGACAAGGAGCTTAAAAAAAAATTTGAGACGAAGTATGGAGCCGGAGCTTCCAAAATCTTGGAAAACGTGTACCACAGACCGCTCCCTAACCGTTACCTGGCGGCATTTTCATGGTTCCTTTCTGAAAATCGTGATCACTATATGATTGAAAATATTATCGAAGACGGCCTGAATGATTTCTTTGCCATTCATGTCAGCAGTTACACTAAAAGTCTGCAGTATCCTGTTCATTTTACCGGAAGCATCGCTTATTATTTTAAGGATGTGGTGGAAAACCTTTGTATCGATTATGGATTGACGCTTGGATCTATCCTTAAGACTCCGATGGAGGGACTGATCAAGTACCACAAACAATACTCTTGAATTTCTGCTATGGCCTTTATTAACTACACCGAACAACCTTCGAACTACAACGATTTAGAGAAAATGAGCGTGTTGTCATTGCTCATGAATATCAATGAAGAAGATAAAACAGTAGCGGAGTCGGTACAAAAAGCGATTCCCGCAATTGAGCCACTGGTGAGGACCATAGCCGACCGGTTGCTGGCTGGAGGGAGGCTTCTTTACATCGGGGCGGGAACCAGTGGCCGTCTCGGCATATTGGATGCCAGTGAAATTCCTCCTACTTATGGGATGCCGGAGGGCGTAATTATAGGGATCATTGCGGGAGGCGAACGCGCTATACAGCATGCTGTTGAACATGCAGAAGACGATACCATGCAGGGCTCCGCAGACCTTACCGCCTTCGGGGTTTGCAGTAAGGACGTTGTGATTGGAATTGCTTCCAGCGGCAAAACGCCTTATGTAGTTGGAGCGTTGCAGTATTGCAGGGAACAAGGTATTACCACGGCATGTATTGTTTGCAACCCGGATAGCCCGGTAAGTTTATTTTCAGATTACAGTATTGAAGTAATAGTCGGCTCGGAATTTGTTACTGGAAGTACCCGGATGAAAAGTGGTACGGCGCAAAAATTAGTGCTGAATATGATCTCTACCTCGGTGATGATCCTCATAGGCAGGGTAGAAGGAAACAGTATGGTAAATATGCAGCTCACCAATGCTAAACTTATTGAAAGAGGTACAAGAATGGTCATGGAACAGACTGGAATTTCCAGCCCCGATGAAGCAAGAAAACTTCTACTTTCACATGGTAGCGTAAAAACAGCAGTAGAATCCACTTATCGCTGAATAAAACCAAACCCCAATCATACTATTGAAATACCACCGGACGTTCATCGTTTAAGTACTCTTTTTATAACCCCTTACCAGCTAAATCAGGTTTATGATGTTCCGATTATTTATGGCAGCGCTGCCTTTATTCTTATTTCAGATGGGTAAGGCACAAAGCGCGCTCTCCAACCATGCTTATGCCATTACAAGTACCCGTATGGGAACGCAGGACTGGACAGAAGTAAGACAGATTGATCTTTCAAATGGAAGTGCAACAATGAATGTCTTCGAAAACAGTAAAGGATTGTATGAAGTGTACGATGGACGCAGCTCCAAAAAAATAATATTAAACGCCAAAGATTCCGGCAATACGCAAAAACGTCCTTTTGGCGGTCTTTCAGCTGCCTGTGCTTATGATAAACGTACGAATCGTCTTTATTATGCTCCTTTACTCGTCAATGGACTGAGGTATATTGACTTGCGTACCGCCACGCCATCCATATACCTATTTGAAAACGGGGCCTCAGGTGGTGCTTCCATTGCAGAACGGGAAGCGAACCAGGTCACCAGAATGGCCATAGCCGCCGACGGGAACGGATATGCCCTGAACAATGATGGCTCGCATCTGGTGAAATTCACGACCGGAACGATACCAGTGGTAACCGATCTGGGTGGGCTTTTAAATGCGGCCGGAAATGATACCATTTCTGTATCCGATCCAAATACCAGCTGGGGTGGAGATATGGTGGCTGATGCAGGCGGCAGCCTGTTCCTGATAACAGCACATAACCTCCTATTCAAAATAAATATTCAAACTAAGGTCGCCAGTTTTGTACGGAAAATAAAAGGATTACCGGAAGGCTATACTACAAACGGGGCTGCCGTGGACGCAGAAGGTTACCTGGTCCTTAACAGCGCAAATTCTATTTCGGGATATTACCGGGTAACGCCTTCAACCTGGGAGGCAAAGATCATTCCGACGGATGCTCAGGTATACAATACTTCCGATCTTGCGAATGAAAATTTGCTCTATCGTACTGCGCTTGCACCGGTTGCTACTAACTTACCGGAGCAGGTAATTATCTATCCTAATCCGGTTAAAACCAATGCTTTTAAAGTGACCTTCACCAATAAAAAAGCAGGGGATTACAACATAACTTTGCTAGACATCGCCGGAAGAACGATTTCAGACAAAGCCATAAACGTACTGCACTCCGGACAGGTAGCTGAGGTGAAAATTAATCCCTCACTAGCCAGAGGAGTGTACCTGGTTAAAGTAACGAATCAGGATAATAAAGAAATTTTTTCAAAAAAGTTAATAGTAGAATAAACCATTAAAAATATTTGGAATTAGCTGCTTAATGGCTGTAAATTGTTACAGCCTTTTTTAATTTAAAAGATCGATGCATGCATGATATTGAACCGTTTTACAATTGGCGGCATTTATATGTGAGTGAGGAAGATGAGCGTTCTCCTTTTTATGGAAGAGTGTATTCGGAATTTGAGTTTTCCCAGACCATATACAACTATTATATTCATCCCCAATGGGACGAATTTGATTCCAGGACGCTATACCTGAAAGTGCTTATAGCCGACTATGAGGAACATTATGTGATCATGGAACTGATCGGGGAATGGAACGATGCTATTGAAAATGACATTATGAATCTTAAACGGGAAGTGGCCGATAAATTTATGGCCCAGGGCATTTTTAAATTTATTCTGATCAGTGAAAACGTATTAAATTTTCACAGCAGCGACAAGGAATACTATACGGAATGGTTTGAAGAAGTAACGGATGAAAACGGATGGATAATATGCCTGAATATGCCTGAGCAGACGCAGTATGATTTTAAGCGGGCAAAGCTTCACCGTTACCTCGAATTAATGCAGATCGACAACTGGAGAATATATAAACCCTTTCATCTTTTTACAAAAATCGATGAGGAGATCACGAAGAGACTGGAAAATTAATTTGTTTATTAATAATTGTTGATTAGTTTTGACTATATGAATATCGCAAAGGCTTTTCCATTCTTTAATTTTTATTTCTACTTTAGAAGTAGCCGGGAAAGCTTTTGTTAACAGAAAATTGAACGATTAACATAAAGAATCCCGGCACACTGCCGGGATTCTTGTTTTATACAACATGGCAAAAGAACATTCGATTAACAGGGTTTCCATTCAGGGATACGAAGGCAGTTTTCATCAGGCCGCAGCAAGGCATTTTTTCGGAAAAGATACCGAAGTAATTCCCTGTTCAACCTTCCGGGAAGTGGTGACCATCGCAGAAAATCCTGAAGAGAGTAATGGTGGAGTAATGGCGATAGAAAATTCTATAGCTGGCAGCATTCTTCCAAATTATAACCTGCTAAAAAAGAGCCGGCTGACCATAACCGGGGAAGTATACCTGCAGATTAACCAGAACTTGCTGGTCAATCACGGAGTAAAACTGGAAGACATCCGTGAAGTGCATTCACACAGCATGGCCATCCAGCAATGCCTCGAATACCTTGACCGGTACAACTGGAAACTGGTGGAAACAGAAGATACCGCACTGAGTGCAAAACATGTTCATCAGCATAAGAGCAAACACATTGCGGCGATAGCCAGCAAACTGGCTGCAGAACTTTTTGACCTGGATACGATCGTTCCTAATATTCATACGATGAAAAATAATTACACCCGCTTTCTCATCCTGAAACCCATGGCACAGACCGCAGAAATACCTGGTGCTGACAAGGCTTCCATTAATTTTCGTACCGATCATTCAAAAGGAAGTCTCGCGCGTGTGCTCACCTGTATAGCTGGTTACGGAATCAACCTCAGCAAGCTGCAGAGTTTTCCCATTCCCGGCAGCAACTGGATGTATTCCTTTCATGCAGATCTTGAATTTGATACACGCGAACAAGTAGACCTGGTACTAAAAGAAATTAAAAAACTAACCGAAGACCTGAACGTTTACGGGATCTATAAAAAAGGAAAAACAGTATAATGCAAACGGCAACAAGACTGGATGGTATTGGAGAATATTATTTTTCGCAAAAGCTCCGGGAAATAGCCCGGCTGAACAGCGAAGGGAAAAAGATCATTAATCTGGGTATAGGCAGCCCTGATCTACCTCCTCATCCTGATGTGATCAGCGTGCTGCAGGAAGCAAGCTCCAGAAAGGATACCCATGCTTACCAGGGGTACAAGGGTGTTCCTGCACTCCGTAATGCATTCGCGGAATGGTATGAAAAGTGGTATTCCGTATCGCTGGATCCTGAATCGGAAATACTGCCGCTTATAGGGTCAAAAGAAGGCATCATGCATCTTTGTATGACGTATTTAAATCCGGGCGACGAGGCGTTAATTCCTAACCCGGGGTATCCCACTTACAGCAGTGCAGTAAAATTAGCAGGTGGATCCTGCCTGAATTATGAACTAAGCGAAGAAAGCAACTGGGAGCCTGATTTTGATTTAATCAGTAAGACGGTTTCCGGGCGTACGAAATTAATGTTTGTCAATTATCCTCATATGCCAACCGGCAGATTACCGGGTAAGGACTTATTCAAAAAATTAATTGAATTCGGGAAAAGAAATAATATTCTACTCGTGCACGACAATCCCTATAGTTTTATCCTTACCGACACCCCGATGAGCCTGCTCAGCATTGACGGGGCTAAGGAAGTGGCGGTGGAACTGAATTCATTAAGCAAATCGCATAATATGGCAGGATGGCGAATAGGGGTGCTGTGCGGAGCCAAACAAAGGATCGATGAAGTGCTCAGGTTTAAATCGAATATGGACAGCGGGATGTTCCTGCCCTTGCAGCTGGCCGCTGCAAAAGCACTCAGCCTGGGCAGCGAATGGCACCGGCAGTTAAATGAAGTGTACCGGCAACGCAGAACGCATGTTCATACCCTGCTAAATAAACTTCACTGCCGGTTTGCGGCAGATCAGGCGGGAATGTTTATGTGGGCAGTTATACCTGAAACCTATAAGGACTGTTATGAAATGAGCGACAAAATTTTGTATGAATCAAATGTATTTGTTACACCCGGAGCAATATTTGGTTCGGCCGGGGAAAAATACATTCGCGTAAGCTTATGCTGTACGGAAGATAAATTGCTGGAAGCTATTGCGCGTTTATAATCGATTGCCCCGGTTGGAGTTCGTCATTCTGTAAAAAAGAATGATCGCTATCATCCGTACTAACCTGTCATCAGCAATACTTCTTAAAAACCAATACCTTCTGCCGGCAGAAGAGTTAAAAAACTAAAGATGAGGATAACAATAATTGGAACAGGACTGATCGGCGGATCTATTGCTCTGGCACTGCGCGATCTGAATATTGCATCCCATATTATTGGAGTGGATGCCAGTGAAGAGCATCTTCAAAAAGCGCTGGCACTCCAAATAATTGATGAGGCAGCCCTTCTCGAAGATGCTGTGCAACAATCCGACCTGGTTATTTTGTCCATTCCTGTCCATGCTGCAGAAAAGTTACTACCCAGGATCATGGATCTGGTCACCACCCAGGTGGTCATGGATACCGGATCTACAAAGGAACAAATCATTAATTCGGTTAAAGAACATCCAAAACGATCCAGGTTTGTGGCTACCCACCCGATGTGGGGAACCGAAAACAGTGGCCCGGAAGCAGCGGTGCATCATGCTTTTGCGGGTAAGGTAACGATCATCTCCGGAAAAGAACAGTCCGATCCGGAGGCGCTTTCACTGGTAGAAAGCATCTACCTTAAACTCGGGATGAGTTTGCTTTATATGGATCCTGCGGAGCATGACCTGCATGCAGCGTACGTAAGTCATATTTCCCACATCACTTCTTTTGCCCTGGCCAATACCGTGCTGGAAAAAGAGAAAGAAGAAGATGCAATATTTGCTATGGCAAGTGCCGGCTTTGAAAGTACAGTGCGGCTTGCCAAAAGTAATCCTGAGATGTGGGTGTCTATATTTATGCAGAACCGGGAAAACATACTGGATGTATTAAATGAACACATCGGGCAATTGAGAAAGTTCAAAAGTTGTCTGGAAAAAGAGAATGAAGTTTACCTGGCAGAATTGATTGGAAATGCCAATAAGATCAGGAAGATACTTAAATAAGTTACCTTCGCAAAAATTTTGAAACATTATGATGACATTTGAAGGGTTAGGTTTAGATCCCAGGCTGGTTCAGGCAACTGATGCACTGGGATATACCCAACCCACTCCCATTCAGGAACAGGCAATACCTGTACTGATCAGTGGTACAAAAGACCTGGTGGGCCTTGCTCAGACAGGCACAGGAAAAACAGCAGCTTTCGGATTACCGCTTCTTCATTTGATTGAAACAGAAAAAAGGAATCCCCAGGCACTGGTGGTATGTCCAACCCGTGAACTGTGCATGCAGATCGTAGGTGAAATAGAACTGTTTAAAAAATTTATTCCGGCTGCGCATGTGCTGGCTGTTTATGGAGGAACACCTATTGGGGCCCAGATCAGGGAATTAAAAAGAGGGGTACAGATCGTAGTGGCTACTCCCGGACGTCTGATCGATCTGATCGAACGTAAAGCGATCGACCTGGAACAGATAAAATACGTAGTACTTGATGAGGCAGATGAAATGCTGAACATGGGTTTCCAGGATGACATCGAATTTATCCTGAAAAATACCCCTAAGCGCGACTCTACCTGGCTATTCAGTGCTACCATGCCCTCCGAGATCAAGAGAGTGAGTAAAAAGTACATGACTACTCCTGTCGAGATCACTGTAGGTAAGGTAAATGCCGGAAGTAAGAATATTGATCACCAGTATTATATTACCAATGCGCAGCACCGTTATGAAGCGCTTAAAAGGCTGATCGATTTTAATCCTGGTATATATGGAATCATTTTTACCCGCACCAAGATAGATGCGCAGAATATTGCCGAGAAATTAACCCGGGAAGGATACGATATCGATGCACTTCACGGTGATCTGACGCAGCAGCAACGCGATAAGGTGATGAACGACTTCAGAGAGAAATCATTGCAGTTGTTAATTGCCACAGACGTTGCAGCCCGTGGGATCGATGTAAAAGAAATAACGCACGTCATCAATTATGAACTGCCCGATGATATCGAGGTATATACGCACCGCAGCGGAAGAACGGGCAGGGCTGGTAATACCGGAATATGCATGTCCATTGTACATTCACGTGAGATCGGTAAACTTAAACAGATCGAAAGAATTGTTCAGGCACCCTTTCATAAATTGGAAATTCCCAGCGGAAAAGATGTATGCCGCAAGCAGTTTTATAAGTTCATGGAAAAATTGCTGAATACGGATATCAGTCATGCAGAATACGAGACCTATGTACCGATGCTGGAAGAAAAGTTTGCGGATATCAGCAAGGAGGATATACTCAAGCGGATCGCTGCTATGGAATTTGACAGGTTCTTAAAATATTATGAAAATGCAGAAGATCTTAATGTGCGGGAAAGAGTACGCCAGCCGTATGATCAACGAACTGAAGGACCAAGAGGAGATAGCCGTGAGATCGGACGCACCCGGGATACCAGGGGCAGAGAATTTGAGGGTAGTGCAAATTCAACCAAATTATTTGTAAACCTGGGTACTAAAGACGGCTTTTACAAAGCCAGTTTTTTACAGTTTATTCTGGACATGAGCGATCTTAAAAAAGAGGTTCTCGGAAGAATAGACATGAAAGAAATGAACAGCTGGATTGAAGTGGATAAGGAATCTGCAACAAAAATGATCCGTGCTATCGACGGAAAAAATTACAAAGGCAGGAGAATCAGAATGAATGATGCCAACAGCCGATAATTTAAACAACGATTTCACGCAATGAGATTGGGACATCAGTACCGCAACAACCGTTTGCCATGTTGCAGTTTCCACGCCTTTGCATGAAATAATTAAAATGAAACGTACATTTTAATTTTAAAAATAATAATGGAACAATCAATCACAACAGAAGCGCCAATAGAAAAAGTTCTTGCCAAAAGGCCTTTAATTATAGCAGGCCCCTGCAGTGCGGAAACAGAAGAACAGGTATTGCAGACGGCAATACGTTTAGCTGATACTGGTAAAGTGGATGTGCTGCGTGCCGGAATCTGGAAGCCAAGAACCCGCCCCGGAAGCTTTGAAGGCATCGGAACAAAGGGTCTTCCCTGGTTGCAACAGGCTAAGAAAGTAACCGGTCTTCCTGTAGCTGTGGAAGTAGCTACCGGCAAACAGGTGGAAGATGCATTGCATTTCGGGATGGATATTTTATGGATCGGTGCAAGGACCACCGTAAATCCGTTCAGTGTACAGGATGTTGCGGATGCATTGCGTGGCTCAAACGTGCCTGTATTAATTAAAAATCCCATCAATCCGGATCTTGAATTATGGACCGGAGCGGTAGAACGTGTAGCTAAAGCAGGTGTAAGTAAAATAGGTCTTATACACCGTGGGTTTTCATCTTATGGCAATACCGAATACCGCAATGCTCCTATGTGGCATCTGGCTATTGAAATGAAACGCCGCAATCCGGATATGATGATCATTAATGATCCTTCCCATATCTGTGGAAGAAGAGATATCCTCCTCGATGTTGCCCAGAAAGCCATCGATCTCGACTTTGACGGGCTGATGATCGAAAGTCATATTGATCCCGATAATGCATGGAGCGATGCCAAACAGCAGGTAACTCCTGAGCGGCTTGCTGAAATGCTGGATACCATTATCTGGAGAAAGGAAGATACCAACTCCGAAGCATTTCATGCAGCACTGGAAACATTGCGGCAGCAGATCAATCACCTGGATGACGAGCTCATGCAGATACTTGGCCAGCGTATGAAGATTGCAGACCGCATCGGCGAGTTCAAAAAAAACAACGGCATTACTATTCTTCAAACGAATCGCTGGAATGAGATTTTGGAAAGAGCGTTTCTGAAGGGAGATGAACTCGGACTAACCAATGAATTCATTACTAAATATTTTGATGCGGTGCACATGGAAAGCATCAACCACCAGAACAAGATCATGAATTCGTGAACGGATTGTTATGGATATAAAGAAATATAGCTTTTCACAAAAATCTACCAGCTATTATTTCCATGCAGCATTCAGTGCGCTCGAAACACTGGTTGACCGCAGTCATGCTGTAATTATTACGGATGAAAATATTTTTAGCCTTCATAAAAAGAAGTTCAGGGATTGGAATACCATTGTTCTGCCAGCAGGAGAATCGTTTAAGGTCCAGGCAACAATAGACGACATTATCAGGCAGCTGATCTCCTTAAATGCCGATAGAAAATCGTTTATTATTGGTATCGGTGGGGGGGTGGTCACTGATCTTTCAGGATATGCCGCATCCGTATACATGCGCGGAATAAATTTTGGGTTCGTACCCGTGTCGCTGCTTGCTATGGTAGATGCCTCTATCGGAGGTAAAAACGGCATTGACGTAGGAATGTATAAAAACCTGGTGGGGTCTATCCGGCAACCCCATTTTTTACTATACGATATCAGCTTTCTCAAAACGCTTCCTGCTCAGGAATGGATAAATGGTTTTGCGGAGATTATCAAGCATGCGTGTATTAAAGATGCCCGGTTGTTCAGAGAGCTGGAACAACATTCCCTGGCTTTTTATAAAAAAAATCCGGAAGAGACGGCGCTTCTTATAAAGAAAAACGCTATTCTGAAATCAAATGTGGTTAAGGCTGATGAATTTGAGCAGGGCGACCGGAAACTGTTGAATTTTGGACATACATGGGGCCATGCAGTAGAGACTACTTTATCGATTCCTCACGGACATGCAGTGGCTATCGGCATGGTGATGGCTTGCCGCTTGTCGGAAAAATTAACCGGGTTTAAACATACGGCAAGGGTTATTGCTTTGCTGGAAAAATATGGATTGCCCACACAGGCAAGTGTTGATAAAAAAGAAATATTCAAGGTCCTGAAAATGGACAAGAAAAAAGACAAGGCAACCATGCATTATGTTTTGCTCAACACCATAGGTAAGGCCGTAATAAAGATTATTCCCCTGGATGAACTTCAAAATCTAATTAATAATGAAGGTTAGTATACATCCCTCCTTCGTTTCCGGAACGATAAGTGCCCCGCCATCGAAAAGTTCGATGCAACGTGCCTGTGCGGCAGCACTGCTTAGCAGGGGAACAACCACGTTGCTGAATCCGGGAATGTCTAATGATGACCTTGCCGCGCTGGATGTGATTACCAAGCTGGGCGCTCAGATCGTTTCGCATACAAAAGAAAAACTCGTTATTGAAAGTGACGGCATTAATCCAACTTCATCTACTATCAACTGTGGTGAAAGTGGATTGGGCATCCGGATGTTTGCACCACTAGCTGCGTTAAGCGGTCAAAAATTATTGATCACAGGCAATGGCAGTTTGCTGAAACGGCCCATGCATTTTTTTGATGAGATATTTCCGAAACTACATATTGAAATAGAGTCTGCCCAGGGGCATCTTCCTATAACGGTAAAGGGCCCGCTGAATGCAGTGAATATTGAAATAGACGGCTCATTAAGCTCGCAATTTCTTACCGGCCTGTTAATGGCCTATGGTGATTCTGCTGCCGATGGGGTTTCTATTACGGTACGCAATCTGAAGAGCCGTCCCTACATTGATCTGACATTAGACGTGATGCGGCATTTTGGGATCGAAGTTCAAAATGAGGGGTACGAAAAATTTACATTCATCACGCCTCCTTTACCATTGCCCTCAGGCGATGGTACTTCTCCCCAGGATTTTTTAATCCAGAGTGCTGCATTTGAAAAAGGATTTATTGCTACTACGTACACCGTGGAAGGAGACTGGAGCGGAGGTGCATTTTTATTGGTGGCAGGAGCTATAGCAGGAACGATTACGGTGAAAGGACTGGATTGCAATTCCAGTCAGGCTGATAAAAAAATCATCGAGGCGTTGAAACACAGTGGCGCTCGGATTCAGTTGGCTGACAACTCTATCCAGGTGAGCAGTGCACCATTGAGTGCTTTTGAATTCGATGCAACGGATTGTCCCGACCTTTTTCCTCCACTGGTAGCACTGGCCAGTTATTGCAATGGAACTACCGTCATAAAAGGTGTAGGCAGGCTGGCATATAAAGAAAGTGACCGCGGAATTACTTTAAAAGAAGAGTTTGCCAAAATGGGTGTACAGATAGAACTGGAAGGGGATAGTATGAAAGTGGTTGGAGGTAAAGGAGTGACAGGTGCTGTCGTGCATTCGCGCCACGATCACAGGATTGCAATGGCCTGTGCCGTTGCAACACTTAAGGCAGTTGGAGAAACCATTATTGAGGAAGCGGAAGCAATTAATAAATCGTTCCCCGATTTTTATGAGAAGATCAAAAGCATTTCACATAAAAGCGTATAAAAAGGATACTGTTTTTCTTTATGTTTTTGTGAAGGATTAAATATTTATCAAATGAATTCATTCGGCCGCCTGTTCCGCGTTACGATCTCTGGAGAATCCCATGGTGAAAGTGTAGGGGTAACTATTGATGGCTGTCCTTCCGGATTGCCCATCCTGTTGGCAGATTTTTTACCAGATCTTGAAAGAAGAAAAGGAGGGAACCAAAAAGGAACTACGCCGAGAAAGGAAGATGATCTTCCCTTTTTTAAAAGTGGTGTTTTTAACGATTTTTCCACCGGCGCACCCATCACTATATTATTCGAAAATAACAATACCCGTTCCGGGGATTATGCAAAACAGCGTGCTGTGCCCCGCCCCGGACATGCTGACCTGGTAGCCAGCCAGAAATTCGGAGGATTTGAAGACTACCGGGGTGGAGGCCATTTTAGTGGCAGACTCACCGTAGCCCTGGTGGCCGCAGGAGTTATCGCTAAAAATCTCCTGAACAGAAATGCCATTCAGGTTCATTCGGAAATTTTAGAAATAGGGGGCGAAAAAGATCCCGAAGCAGGAATCCAAAAAGCGATAGAAGCCAAAGATTCAGTTGGCGGTATGGTAGAATGTCGGGTGACCGGTCTTCCTACAGGATTGGGAGAGCCTTTTTTCGATTCCGCGGAATCACTGATCAGTCATGCAGTATTCGCTATTCCTGCAGTAAGGGGTATTGAGTTTGGAACTGGTTTTGCAGCAGCAAAAATGTTTGGTATCCAGCACAACGACAGCATTGAAAATACTGCAGGTAAAACAAGTACCAACCATGCCGGTGGCATTGTCGGAGGCCTTACAAACGGAAATGAGCTGGTTTTCAGGATCGCTGTTAAGCCTACCTCTTCCACACCCAAAGAACAACAGACTATTAACATCGAAACTGGTACTATTGAACCGTTCTCCGTAAAGGGCCGTCACGATCTGTGCATAGCTTTAAGAGTACCTGTAGTGCTGGAAGCGGTTACTGCCATTGTTTTGACTGATCTTTTGATGCTGGAAAGGCATATCCCAAGAATATTATAGTAAGGATGCCTTTTAGTCAAATCCTTTTATTATCATTGATAAAATGAATCCTCAGATCATACCCCAAAATCTAAAAAAAATCAGTTCCTGGCTGTTGCTCGGCACGCTGGTGATGTGTCTTTTTTCCTGCGGTGAAAAAAAACCGGATGAAAAAGATATTGTCAAAGAACCAGAACAACTGGCAGACCGTATTCATAAAAATCTTCGGGAGCTGCTGGACTATGCCGGCAATAACCAGGGTCTGATTAATGATTCTACGATTGTTTCAGGAATAGGAACTGTAAAAACGGTATATGATAAAAATGGATACACCGCAATCTGGTCCTCGGATGGAAATTGGATGCCCGCAGGAGATTCTTTGTTTCAGTTTATTAAAGAGTCTAAACATTATGGCCTCTTTCCTTCCGACTATAATTATAAACTATTATCCGCAATGCATCAGCGCCTGGCTGCAGATACGCTTGCACGTAAAGACGCAGTAGTATGGTCAAAGGCAGATGTATTGCTGACCGATGCATTATTATCCATTAGCAAACATTTGAAGAGAGGCCGTCTTCCGCTGGACAGTTTATCCATGACGGCAGACTCCGCATTGACAGAAGAATATTATTTGTCAATAATTAATGAAGCAGTGCAATCCAGGCAAATCACGCAAACCTTACAAAAATTAGAACCTCGTCTTAGTGGGTATACCGAATTAAAAGGAGGGATTAATTCTTTTCTGGATTCGGTACAGTTTAAAAATTATACCTACCTGCCCTTTCCTGTAAAAGATTCTGCTGCTTTTTATTCCCTGCTACAGAAAAGATTACTCGAAGAAAATATACTTGATACGGTATTTGCCTTGCCGGATACTGCAAAATTCAGAATTGCTATAGCAAAGTACCAGTCGCTCAATAATTTAAAGACAACAGGGCGGGCAAATGAAAATACCATAAAAAGTTTAAACAATACCGACTGGGAAAAATATAAAAGAATCGCTCTTTCCCTTGATAAATATAAATTAATGGCAGACACACTACCCCTTACTTATGTATGGGTAAATCTGCCTTCCTTTAAGTTGAAAGTAATAAATAATGACACAATGGTGATGGAATCCAGGGTCATTGTTGGCGCTTCTAAAACAAGAACACCGGAGCTGTATTCGGAGATATCTAATTTTATTACCTACCCTCAATGGACCGTTCCCTACAGTATTATTTTTAAGGAAATGCTGCCGGCGATACAGCGGGATACCAATTATTTAATCAGACAAAATCTGATGGTAGTAGACCGGTACGACAGTGTCATATCTCCTTCCCAGATAAACTGGTCTAAATTAAATAAAAATAAATTTCCTTATCTGCTCAAGCAACGACAGGGTGACGATAATTCACTTGGTGTACTGAAATTTAATTTCAGAAATAAATACGCAGTGTACCTGCACGATACCAATGCCCGCTGGCTTTTTTCAAAGCCCGCTCGGGCGTTGAGTCATGGATGTGTGCGGGTGCAGGACTGGAAATCACTTGCTCATTTTTTAGTAAGAAATGATTCAGTAAAGTATAATATAGATACACTTTCGAACTGGATCGCGCGACAGGAAAAACATGTGGTATCGGGCTTTAAAAAACTGCCTTTATTTATCCGGTATTTCACCTGTGAAGGAAAAAATGGCCGCATTAGGTTCTATGATGATATTTATGCAGAAGATAAAATTCTGATTGAAAAATATTTTCCGAAGACCTTCAATTAAAAACCATTATATGAAACGGGTATTGCTTGCTTCCATTTTGGTAGTGAATGGAGCGTTGATGCTCTGTGCACAAACCGCTAACGAACACCGTGCATCAGACAAAAGAAGAACGGTACCGAAAGTTCAAACCGGCACTGCCAGCTTTTATAGTGCTAAATTTAAAGGCAGACTTACAGCAAGTGGCGAACGGTATGATCCGTTAAAACTGACTGCAGCACACAACCGGTTGCCCATGGGCACCCGCATTAAAGTCACTAATATCAGGAATGGCCGTTCTGTAGTGGTGGTGGTTAATGACAGGTTACATTTTCGCAATCCGCGGCTGGTGGATCTGAGCAGGGCAGCGGCATTAAAACTGGGTTATATAAAACGGGGGTTAACTAAAGTGAAGGTTGAACTATTGTAAAGCACGGGGATATTTTTGAAATCAAATGCGGCTCCCTTATATTTGATAACATCTAACAGGCGCAAATGAAACAATGCATGCTGATTGCTTTGGTATTAGCTTACTCTGTTGCGGAGGCCCAGGAACATTCTTATAAACAACCTGCTACTATAGGTATTCATTTTACGTTCACCGATTTCGAAACTGCCGCCGCCATTCGCAATTCTTCCCTGACTACGGTACTTAGAGAAAAAAAATATGGTAAGCTTAAAGATATGTCTCAGGGATTAGCCATGAGTTATGGCAAAGGGATATCCGATCATTTTGACTATTCTGCCATGCTTGCTGCGGCTTTTCTTGCGTATCCGGTTGCCGGCAATCCTGCCTCGGGAAGTGAATCGTTGCTGGCTGAAGGAGACATATCTATCCGGGGAAAAATGTTTTCTGATAAATACTGGTTTGTTCCGTACATGCAGGCAGGTGTGGGTGTATCACGGTACCAGGGATACTGGGGAACCTATATTCCTTTAGGACTGGGTATTCAGATCAATTTTTTTGGCGAAGCGTATCTGCATATTAACACACAATACCGCGTAGCTGTTACTGAATTTGCCAGTTATCATTTTGTGCATAGTATTGGATTGGTGGGCAATATTGGGAAGAGAGAACTATAATGGACTTATTCTTTTTTTCCAAATAACCGCTTAAAAAATCCTTTCTTTTTTTTTTCATCTCTTCCTGCTGCGGGTTCCTTTATCCCTGTTTCTTCTTTTTTATTTTCTGCTTCTTTTAATATCTTTTTTTCTTCTTTTGATAAATTGGGATCTGCCGGAACATCTGCTGCTTCCGTTGTTTCAAGATATTCGTCGGAAGTATTTCCCTGGTCAACACCCTCGGCCCCGGGAGGTGGGGATTGGTCCTGGGTATTGTAGTCGTAGAACATCTCGCTCTTCATATTTTCAGGCTGTACAAACTTTGCTTGTTTATCCAGGCCCAGCGTTTTGTCTTCAAATGCTTTTTTGAAAAAGTATTCCCAGATTGGCCGGGCTGCCTGTCCCCCGTATCCTAAACCACCCTCCAGCCGGATAAAACGATTGTCGCAACCGATCCAAACGCCGCCAGACAATTGAGGAGTAAATCCCATAAACCAGGCATCTGAATTGTCGTTGGTAGTTCCTGTCTTTCCACCCATTTCCGCTACACCTAATCTGGAACGAAGACCTGCAGCAGTTCCGATATCTACCGGCCCCTGCATCATCCTCGCCATCGTATAGGCAGTGGTCTGGCTGATCACTTCTTTGCGCTGTGTGTCGAAGCGTGCGATCACATTTCCATTTTTGTCTTCAATGCGCGTGAGGTAAACGGGCTTTGTGCTGAAACCTCCTCCGGGAAACATGGAATATCCCCACATCATTTCAAAAAGAGAGAGATCACAGGTACCTAATGCTATGGAAGGATAAGGTTGCACCTTGGTAGGTATATTAATCTGGCCGATAAAATCCGCAAACCGCTGCGGGGTTGTTTGTTTAATCAGATAGGCGGCTACTTCATTGATGGACCAGGTTAGTCCTGTAGAAAGGCTCCTGGTTCCGGTACGCCCCGTGTTTTTTGCCGGCACCCATCCGGAGCCTGGAAAATACTGTGCAGTCGCCTCACATTGTGTTTCCGGAGTAAATCCATATTCTTCTATTGCAAGTGCGTACAGAAAGGGTTTAATAGAAGATCCTACCTGGCGTTTGGTCCGGATATTGACATGGTCATATTTATAGTTCTTAAAATCAATACCGCCCACCCATGCTTTCACCTGTCCCGACAATGGGTCCATGACCATAAAAGCGGTCTGCAGCATTTCGCGGTAATATTTTATGGAATCTGTCGGAGACATCAGCGTATCTGTTTCTCTGTTTTCGTTCCAGGAAAAAACTTTCATAGGCACTTTAACGCGAAACGATTTCTCAATATCTGCTTCACTGATACCATCTTCTATACCATTTTTCCATCTTTCGCTTGCCTTCATCGCGGCCTCCACTACGTTATCATGGCCTTTCCAAACCGCATCTGTCCGAATGCTTTTCTGCGCACGCAATGCTCTTTGTAAAGCAGGAATATTATGGGCTACCGCTTCTTCGGCATACAATTGCATTCGGGGATTAATAGTCGTATATATCCTTAAGCCATCTTCATAAATATCATAATTATCCCCGTTCGGTTTCTCATTCTCACTACACCACTTTTTTACATCATCACGCAACACATCCAGAAAATAAGGAGCAATGCCGTTGTTCTGATCAAGCTTTTTATAGTTGAGGCGGATAGGTGTTTTCTTTATTTCCAGCGCTTTAACTTCAGGCAGATAATTGTTTCTGACCAATTGATCTATCACGGTATTTCTTCTGTCGAAAGATGATTTATAATTTGTTCGTGGGTTGTATGTTCCGGTTGCTTTCAGCATACCGATCAGCACGGCAGACTCTTCCACATCCAGTCTGTCTGGTTCTTTGGAAAAAAAAGTTCTGGCGGCATTTCTGATACCGTATACATTATCACTGAAGGATACGGTATTTAAATACAAAGCCAGAATTTCCTGTTTGGTAAAGTTCCTTTCCAGCTTCACGGCAATGATCCATTCTTTTAATTTCTGGAGCATTCTGGAGACGGGGTTTGTTGCGCGTTCAGAAAACATATTCAATGCAAGCTGCTGTGTAATTGTACTTCCACC
>JAYUXA010000066.1:0-4239 GCA_043753245.1 Chitinophagaceae bacterium | reverse complement strand
CCGCCCAGGCTCCCGTTAAGTCAGATACCCACATCGATACACTTATAACCCCGCCGGTCGACTCCGTTCTCAGAATAAAAAACCTTAATCCTTACTTTACCCTGCATGTTGATTCAGTACTCTCTTATCCGCTGGAGATCAACAGGGACCCTGCGGGATATTACTGGTATCTTAGAAATTCGCCTGTAGGGGTGCGCATTAATAAGGATAATGGAACCCTCTCCGTAAAAGTGGAAAAGGCTTACTTCTTTTCAGGTAAGCTGAAATACGATAATGAATATAAGGTTAATGTAGGGGTTCAGAGTCTCACCAATCCAAAAGAAAAAGTAGACACTTCCTTAACCATTGTTTTTTACAATACCGATATTATTCCTTCGCGTGTTAAACCTTCTGTAAGTGGAAACCTTTATGTGGATGAAGGGGAGACAGTAAATTTTAAAGTACAATGCGAGGCAGGAAGTTTCCCTATCGATAACATCACTTTTTTTTCCAATACACCATTAATTAATTATTCCGTGATACGGGAATGCAACCAGGATTTTACCTGGTCACCCGGATTTGATTTTGTAAAAGAGTCTGATTCCGCGCATCTGAAAATGGTTGTATTAAGTTTCGTGGGTGTGAACCGGTTTATGCTGCGGGATACTGCTGTTGTAAAAATCATTGTACGGGATGCCTTAAATTATCCCCTGGCACTGGAAGAATATAATAAGCAGGTAAAGAATGTGAACCGGTATATCCTACAGCTGAAGTACACTTTCCTTCAGCTGGATAAAGGAGTCAGGAAAGTAAAAAATACCCGAACAACATTTGATATCACCGGTTCCACGACCGCCCTAACAGGAAGTATCCTTAGC
Source organism: Chitinophagaceae bacterium (assembly GCA_043753245.1). Taxonomy (GTDB): domain Bacteria; phylum Bacteroidota; class Bacteroidia; order Chitinophagales; family Chitinophagaceae; genus Flavitalea. The sequence continues at coordinate 3,382 of JAYUXA010000066.1, read as the reverse complement.
TCGTCTACCAATGCAAGCAGCCAGAGCACCGGAAGGGTGTTGCCCAGCGTTGGTGTATCATTGGTACCTGTGAAAGAAGCTATAGCCCCACAAAAAACATTTGACCAGAATCAGGCTTCTTTGATCCGCTCGTCCATTAAAAGGCTGGATTATATGATCAGAGACAATTATCTGCTTGGTGAACGGGACAGGCTTATCTCTGACAAATCCAATAAATTAAAGGAAGAATTGAAACAAATACAGATTCAGCTGATCGATATTCCTGTAGACATTACCAGTAATATGACAGAAGAACAACTGAACCAGTATTTCAATAGTCCGAAGGTGAATAAAAAGTATCGTATAAAAAGATAGTTATTTTACATAGCCCAGGATTTTGAGCATGCTTTGTGCAGTTTGCTCTTTAGCATATACCCAGTCTACCAGCTTACCATTTTTATCTTTCTCTACTATAATATGTTTAGGGGAAGGAATAAGGCAATGTTTGATCCCTCCGTATCCACTGATCTGATCCTGGTAAGCTCCGGTATGAAAAAATCCTACATAGAGTGGTTCTCCATTTGTAACTTTTGGCAGGAATACCTCATTTACATGCTCTTCCGAATCATAATAGTCGTGACTGTCGCAGGTAATTCCACCAAGCACCACCCGCTGGTATTCTTCATTCCATTTGTTCACCGGCAGCAACAGAAACTTTTCACCGATACCCCAGGTATCGGGTAATGTGGTAATGAAGGAAGAATCGATCATGTACCAGCACTCGCGGTCGTTCTGCATTTTTTCTCCAATAACGCTGTAAATATGCGCCATGCTTTCTCCAACGGTATAACTTCCGAATTCCGTAAAGATATTGGGCATGGGCACTTTATTTTTTTTACATGCTTTTTTTATATTGCCCACGATCTCATTGATCATAAACTGGTAATCGTATTCAAAACCCAGGGAATGTTTGATCGGAAATCCGCCGCCTATATTGATGGAATCAAGCTCGGGACAGATCTTTTTGAGCTGGCAGTACAGATTGATAATCTTATTGAGCTCACTCCAATAATAGATATCGTCTTTAATCCCTTTGTTAAGAAATATGTGCAGCATCTTTAATTGAAAACGGTTTTCGTTGCCTTCAATTTTATCTACATAGAATTCAAGAATATCCCTTGGCCGAAAACCAAGTCTTGAAGTATAAAAAGGAAATGTAGGCTCTTCTTCTGCTGCTACCCTAATACCCAGTTTAAATGGTACTCTTATCGATTTTTTGTATGCCTGTAATTCTTCTGCATTGTCCAGTACAGGGATAACATTTTTAAATCCACTATTCACCATGCTGGCAATGCGGCTGGTATAAGATTTTTGTTTATATCCGTTGCAAATGATGTAAATATCTTTGGTTATTTTTCTTTTTTCATACAGCTTTTTGATAATATCGATATCGTAAGCATACGAAGTCTCCAGATGAATTTCGTGTTTCAGCGCTTCCTCTACCACAAAAGCGAAATGAGAGCTTTTAGTACAATAACAATAATTGTACTGCCCTTCATACTTATGCTTTTTCATTGCATTCTCGAACATCTTTTTCGCCTTCCTGATCTGCATACCGATCTTGGGAAGGTAGGTGAGCTTAAGCGGCGTTCCGTATTTGTCAATCAGGGCTTTAAGGTCAAGGCCGTTAAAAAAAAGGTAATTGTCTTTCGTCTCAAAACCATCCTGAGGAAAGTCAAAGGTCTGCTTAACCAGGTCGGAGTACGAATTGTTCATGAATTCGTTGGGAGAAATCGCCATAAGCTTTATTGATGGCTTCGGGGTTAGTTACACCGGAACCAGGGACAAAAATAATTGTTTGAAGGATTCAACACATAAAAAAACCGGACGCAATGATTGACGTCCGGTTCGTGTAGGTTATTGCTGGTCATTATTTAACTGAAGCAACGAGTGATTTGAAGCTTTCCGGTTCGTTCATTGCAAGATCTGCAAGAATTTTACGGTCAAGACCAATTCCTTTTTCGTTAAGCAAGTGAATGAACTGGGAGTAGGTCAGCCCTTCTTCTCTGACAGCTGCATTGATACGGGCGATCCAAAGTGCCCTGTATTCTCTCTTTTTTAATTTACGGCCAACATACATATATGTTAAGCCTTTTTCCATTACGTTTTTAGCAACTGTGTATACGTTTTTACGCTTACCGTAAAAGCCTTTGGCCGCTTTAAGAATCCGTTTCCTTCTTGCCCTTGATGCAACTGCATTTACTGAACGTGGCATATCAAAATAATTTTATTAGTGGTTAAATCTTTTAATCCTTAAGCTTATTTAAGCCTTAGTAGTCTTTTTACGAAGTCCATATTTGACTTGTGCACCAGGCCTGTTTTACCCAGGGCGCGTTTACGTTTTTTAGACTTTTTTGTAAGGATGTGACGTTTAAAAGATTTCTGATGAGTAATTTTCCCAGTACCGGTTACCTTGAATCTCTTCTTGGCGCTGGAGTTTGTTTTAACCTTTGGCATTTTTATTATATTAATTTTTACACCCTGCTGGCGTTCCGCACCGGCGGAAACTTATGGAGCCTTATGGGTAATCCCTTCTTCCGGGAATCGGGCGGCAAAAGTAACTAAAAAAAACAAAATAATCCAATGTTTTGCTAAAATCCTTCCCGATTTTAACTCTAAAAACATGTATTTTGCTTTCTATGAGAAAACTTTTATTGCTTGCTGTAGCTGCGGTTACTCTTTTCTTGTTTGCCTGTAGTACCGACAGAAAGGGCAAACCCCGCATTCTTGTCTTTACGAAAACCACCGGGTTCCGTCACAGTTCTATCCCCGTGGGGCAGCTTGCAATTATCAAACTGGGAGCCAGGCATGGTTTTGATGTGGACACCACCGAAAATGCAGCCCTTTTTAATGAGGATTCCCTTAATAAATATGCAGCAGTGGTTTTTCTCAATACCACAGATTCCAAGGATTCCCTGTTGGATTATTACCAGAAAAACGCATTTGAAAGATATATACAGGCAGGTGGGGGATTTGTGGGGGTCCATGCCGCTACAGACGCCGAGTACCACTGGGGATTTTATACCCGTCTGGTAGGAGCGCATTTTTTGAGCCATCCCGAACAGCAGGAAGCTGTTTTAAATATTGTGGATAGCACGCATATCTCTACTAAACATCTTCCAGGGCAATGGAAAAGAAAAGATGAATGGTATAATTTTAAACAACTGAACAAAGACGTTCATGTGCTTATTAAAATTGATGAGCATTCCTATAAAGGCGGTGTTAACGGAGAGGATCACCCTATGGCGTGGTACCATGAATTTGAAGGTGGCCGGGCATTTTATACGGAGCTGGGCCATACGGAAGAATCATATGCCGATACATTGTATCTGAACCACCTGCT
>JAYUXA010000065.1:0-4258 GCA_043753245.1 Chitinophagaceae bacterium | reverse complement strand
GTCAGACAAATGGCTAATCCGACAATAGAAAGAATAGTGCGTATAGTAAAGATTTTTCCGATCTGCTGGTAACCCAGTAATATAAACGGAATATTAATGATCAGGATGATCACCGGCAATGGTAACTGCGTTACGCGGCTGAGCAGCAGCGAGATTCCGGTTGCACCGCCATCTATAAAATCGTTGGGTAATAAAAAGCTTTTTAATCCGAATCCCGCCGAGAATATTCCAATAAGAAGGAGTACGCCACTTTTTGCCGCCTGGAACAGCTCTTTGCGGTTCCGGTACATTTCTTTGGCTACCCGGTAATTAATGCGTTTTGTTTCAGGGGTCCGGGTAAGCTGTTTTTTAAAGGAGCTGAGAGATACGTTAAAGTTGGATTTCATTCCACTTAATATACGATTTGTTTTTCAAATACTACCTTTGCAATTGAATTTATGAAGTACGTAAACGAAATTAACAGGCGCAGAACTTTTGCCATCATTTCGCATCCTGATGCCGGTAAAACCACCCTGACCGAAAAGCTGCTGTTATTTGGTGGTGCCATACAAACTGCCGGTGCTGTAAAAAGCAATAAAATAAAGAAACACGCTACCAGCGATTTCATGGAAATCGAACGGCAGAGAGGCATATCCGTTGCTACCAGTGTAATGAGCTTTGAATATCAGGGAATTCTGATCAATCTGCTCGATACACCGGGCCATAAAGATTTTGCGGAAGATACTTACCGGACACTTACGGCAGTAGACAGTGTCATCCTGGTGATCGACAGTGTCAATGGTGTGGAAGCACAGACCAGGAGATTGATGGAAGTCTGCCGTATGCGGGATACGCCGGTCATTGTTTTTATTAATAAGATGGACCGGGATGGGAAGAACCGCTTTGATCTCCTGGAAGAAATAGAAAATGAATTAAAGTTGTCTCTTCATCCGATGACCTGGCCCATCAACAATGGTAAAGATTTCAAAGGAGTGTACAGTCTGTATGATAAAAGCCTGTTGTTATTTACCGCCAATACAAAGGCAGAGGAAGAGGGATCAGTATCTATTGATGATCTGGCCGATAAAAAGCTGGATGAAAAGCTGGGAGAAAAAGATGCAGAGCTATTACGGGAAGATGCGGCGCTGATTGATGGGGTGTATGGACCTTTGAATGTGGAAGAGTACCAGGCCGGACGTATTGCACCGGTATTTTTTGGCAGTGCCATCAACAATTTCGGTGTCAGAGAGATGCTGGATAATTTTATACGTATTGCGCCGATCCCCCGAAGCAGAGAGACCTCTATTCGTAAGGTGGATGTCAATGAGGACAAATTCAGCGGATTTATTTTTAAGATACATGCCAATCTGGATCCAAAGCATCGGGACAGGATCGCGTTTTTAAGAGTGTGTTCCGGTAAATTTGAACGAAATAAATACTTTCATCATGTACGCCTGGATAAAGAAGTGCGCTTCAGTAATCCGTATACTTTTCTTGCCCGCGATAAAGATGTGATCGACCAGGCATTTCCGGGCGATGTGGTAGGATTGTTTGATACGGGAAATTTTAAAATTGGTGATACGCTTACCGAAGGGGAGGATTTTTATTTTACAGGCATTCCTTCCTTCTCTCCGGAAATATTCAAAGAGGTGGTAAACAAGGATCCAATGAAAACCAAACAGCTGGAAAAGGGATTGCTGCAACTGACCGATGAAGGTGTTGCGCAGCTTTTTACACAGTATGGGGGAAATAAGAAAATTATTGGTTGTGTGGGTGAATTGCAGTTTGAAGTGATACAATACCGGTTGCTACATGAATATGGTGCATCCGTACAATTTAACAGTGTGCCTTTCTACAAAGCGTGCTGGATCACCAGTGGTGATGCGCGAAAACTGGATGAGTTCACGCGTTTTAAATCGTCCAATATTGCCGAGGACAAGGATAGTCACCTGGTATATCTGGCTCAAAGCGAATGGTTCCTGAATACCGAGCGGACCAATAATCCGGATATAGCCTTTCATTTTACCAGTGAGATACATAAGGAGGCTGTTTAGTAATCAGCACTTATTCCTGTATAATTTTGCGGGCTTATTTTTTTTAATTCTTTTTTAACCCCTGACGTAATTTCCAGTGTATCAATAAATGCATGGAGGCTTTCTTTGGTAATGCCAGCATTGCCCCGGGTCAGATCTTTTAATGCTTCGTATGGGGCAGGGTAATTTTCCCTTCTGAGCACAGTTTGTATCGCTTCTGCCACCACCGCCCAGTTTCTGTCCAGGTCTTCAGTCATTTTTGATTGGTTCAGGACCAGTTTGGATAGTCCTTTTTCAATTGATCTTAACGCTAGTATAGTATGCGCAAAGGGTACACCGATATTTCTCAAAACAGTAGAGTCTGTAAGGTCTCTTTGTAACCTGGACACAGGAAGTTTTGCCGAAAGATGTTCGAACAATGCATTGGCAATTCCCAGATTTCCCTCCGCATTTTCAAAATCTATAGGATTAACTTTATGCGGCATCGCGGAAGAACCTATTTCTCCTTTGCGCAATTGCTGTTTAAAATAATCCATGGAGATATACGTCCACATATCACGGCAAAAATCCAGCAGGATGGTGTTGATTCTTTTCATTGCATCAAAATGCGCTGCAAGATTATCGTAATGTTCAATCTGGGTAGTGTATTGCTGTCTGTGAAGCCCAAGTGTTCCTTCTACAAACTCGTTGCCCAGTTTAATCCAGTCCTTTTTGGGAAAAGCCACATGGTGGGCATTGAAATTTCCGGTCGCACCACCGAACTTGGCCGAAAAAGGGATCTGTATAAACTGCTCTACCTGGTTTTCAATCCTTTCTACGAAAACCATGATCTCTTTACCCAGGAGTGTGGGACTGGCAGCCTGGCCATGGGTACGTGCCAGAAGTGGAATGGTCTTCCAATCAGTGGCCATGATCTTAAACTGGCGGATAAGGTTCAGTAAAGAAGGAAGATACTCGAATTCAATCGCATGTTTCCACGACAGGGGTATAGCAGTATTATTGATATCCTGGGAAGTAAGCCCAAAATGTACCCATTCTTTTAGTTTGCCTGCTTTGGCTTTTTCCAGCCGGCTTTTAAGGAAATATTCTACAGCTTTCACGTCATGATTAGTGATTGCCTCGGTAGATTTTATTTCATTGGCATTTTCCACCGAAAAACTATTCGATGCTTTTTTTACAGCATTCCTGGCGGCCGTGCTTAGCACAAAAAACTTTTTATCGGCCAGGAACAGAAAGTACTCCACTTCAACCATCACCCTGTACTTCATTAGGGCGTATTCAGAAAAGTAATCATCCAGATGCTGAAGCTGTTTGCGGTAGCGTCCATCGATAGGAGATATAGCAGTAAGGGAATTGAGTTGCATGAATGATCTTTATGATTGGAGCCTGCGCTTTAACTTTGCGGCGTAAATTAAACTAATTGAGTAAGATAAGAGTTGGAATAGTTAATTATCTGAACACTGCTCCGTTGATCTATGGGTTGGAAAACGGAATAATAAAAGACGAGATCGAGCTCATACCGGATTATCCATCAAATCTTGCCAGGGATTTGAAAAATGGACATATCGACCTGGGACTGGTACCTGTGGCGATTATACCGGATCTGGATGAATGGTACCTTAATGGAAGATATTGCATTGGTTGCGATGGTCCGGTGGCTTCCGTATGTCTGTTTAGCGAAGTGCCTATCGAAGAAGTCAGAACGGTGCTGCTGGACTATCAAAGCAGGACCTCCGTTCAACTGGCAGGTATACTGATTAAAGAGTACTGGAAATTAAGTCCGCAGATGGTGGCCGCCGGGGAGGGGTACCGATCGCAAATAAAAGGGACCACAGCCGGCCTGGTCATTGGTGACAGGTCTTTTGAACAGCGGCAGGTTTCTCCCTATATCTATGACCTGGGAGAAGCCTGGAAAGCTCATACCGGGCTTCCGTTTGTTTTTGCTGCCTGGGTTAGTAACAAGCCAATGACTGCGGATTTTATTGAGCAGTTTGACAAGGCCAATCTGGTGGGGCTGCAGCAGCTTGACAAAGTGATTGCCCTTCATCCTTATCCCTTATTCGATCTGCACGAGTACTACACCCGTTTTATCAGTTATTCCTTTACCCTGGAGAAGAAGAAAGGTTTGGAGAGATTTCTTCATAATTTCGCACCAAATTTAAAATTTCAGTAATGGCCGAAACATTGGGAATGCTATGTGATAAGCTCACCATAGTAAAACTCAAACAATTTCATACCGAAGACCG
>JAYUXA010000064.1:0-4261 GCA_043753245.1 Chitinophagaceae bacterium | reverse complement strand
ATATTAACCGGTTCTCCATCGACTGCGGTTGGCAAAAAGTGAAAGCTTCCTTGTATGCGCGTAACGAAAAACAGGCAGAAGAGCTGCAGGAAATTCTGGATGCCTGTTTAAGGGCAGGCCTTCCGGCGAAAAGATCTGAAGAGTTGCCATTGGATGCCATTGAATCAATCGACGTTGATGACCAGGCTAAGTTTCATCCGCTGAAATATATTCAGGCTATAGCACTTGAGTACGAAAAGGCCGGAGGAGTTTTACTTCAAAAGACTTTGGTTACCGGAGTAAAAGAGAATGAAACTCTGGAGATTTCCACTTCTGTGGGAACGATACGGGCCAGGGATGTTATTTATGCTACACATATACCGCCAGGGATTAATGTACTGCATCTGCGCTGTGCACCTTACCGTACTTACGTATTGGCAGTTACGCTTAAGGACAATAAATATCCTTCTGGTCTGATCTACGACATGGACGACCCATACCAGTATTACCGCTCTCAGGAAATAGATGGCCAGAGGTATCTGATTGCAGGAGGTAAGGATCATAAAACCGGATCGGAAGATTCCACAGCATCTGTATTTACTAAGCTGGAGGCAACTGTTAGAAAGGTATTCGATGTGGATAGCGTTGATTATAAATGGTCGTCACAGTATTATGAATCGAATGATGGACTTCCATACATTGGAAACATTCCGGGTTTGTCAAATCATATTTATGCTGCTACTGGTTTTGGTGGTAATGGTATGGTGTACAGCCAGATCGCAGCCATGATCTTCAGAAGTTTGTTAGTAGATGGATCTTCTTCGTTAATTGATCCTGCCCTTTTTAATCCCGGCCGCCTGAAACCTGTTGCCGGTTTTACCAGTTTCTTTTCCCACAATGCAGACGTGTTAAAAAACTTCGCAGGTAAATTGTTTTCCGGTGAAAAAATGAAGGAGCTGGCAGACCTGGCTCCGGGAGAAGGAAAGATGGTAAAATATGAACAGGAAAAACTGGGCATTTACAAAGATCCCCAGGGTAATTTATTTGGCATTCATCCTGCTTGCACACACATGAAATGCGAGGTCAAATGGAACGGTGCCGAGCGCTCCTGGGATTGCCCATGCCATGGTGCCCGTTTTGGCATTCATGGGGAAGTGCTTAACGGGCCGGCAGTTCATGATTTAGAAAAAGTGAATATAGCCTCCCTGACCAACGAGCAGTAAATCAACAATTCTTATTTTCGAAATCGTTCAGGGCTATCTGTTTATTAACTTCACCTTATCTTTTTAATAGCTCCAGCCCCTCTTCCACCGTACTATTTTTATGTACCATCCCCATCAAAACGTTGGTAATTAAATCCGGATTATTATGTTGAATTATATTTCTTCCATAAACTATTCCTGAAACTCCCTGCTCCAATAATATTTTCGTGCGCTGAAGTATTTCCTGATCAGTTGCCTTACTTCCTCCTCTTACCAATACAGGCGTAAGGCCTGCTATTTCCACTACCCTGTGGTAATCATTCAGGTCTTTCGTAGGATCTGCTTTAATAATATCAGCCCCCAGTTCAACCGCCTGACGCACCAGTGGCAGAATCTTTTTAATATCGCCATCCACCATATAGCCTCCCTGCTGGTCGTTAGGACGGAATACCAAAGGCTCTATCATTAACGGCATGTTGTAGAAATCCGCCTCGGTTTTTATTTTTAAAATATTATCGATACACTGGCCGGTAACTTCCGGTGCACCAGGGATGCTGAACAGATTGATGCATACACATACAGCATCTGCACGTACGGCCTGCACCACGGCCTGGTCGATCATCTTACTAAAACTGGCCGCCGACAGAGATGGACCATATACATTCGCAACATCCACCCGTAGTACCAGCGAGGGTTTATTCCTGCCTGGTATCGATTGCAGATATTTTGCCTGCCCAATGGTTAACTGGACAGCATCCGGTGCAGCCTGAACGATCACATTAACAGCTGACTGGATATTCTCGATCCCTTCCAGAAATCCATACTCATTAAAAAAACCATGATCGACCGCCACATCAAAACATTTGTTGGAAAGAGGATTAAATAGTCTGTTGAGCCGGTATTGTTTCATAATTACAAATTTAGTTTAATCAAAAAAACATTCTATACTCCTGTTTTACTGTTCCGGCACCTAAAGTCGATCAATAATAATGTATTTTACAGCAAAGATTGCCAGGATGCAGCCCAAATTAGAAAAGATCCCCCTCACTCATGTTTCCTCTATTTCTGCTAAAAGAGAGATCATGCCCTTTATAGACTATCCCTGGCATTACCATCCGGAATATGAGATCATGTTCATGGAAAAAAGTTATGGCATCCGGTTTATGGGCAATCATATCGGAAATTTTAATGATGGAGATCTCCTGTTTATGAGCTCCAACCTTCCACACAGATGGAAGAACGACCAGGATTTTTATAAGGGTAACAAAGAACTGCTGGTGGATGTATATGTTATTCATTTTTTAGAGGATGCACTTAAGGAAGGGTTTTTCGATCTTCCCGAATTTGCACACATTAAAAAAATGTTTGTGCTTGGTCGTCAGGGCATTTTAATAAAAGGCAAAGACTGCACAGTGATCTCCTCCCTGATTAAAGAAGTCGTTTACAGTGAAGGTATCGAGCGGATCATGCTGTTTATAAAAACACTTGATTTAATTGCCAGGGCAAAAGACATCGAATTGCTTTCCAGCCCCGGATATGTGAGCACGATGAATCTGCTGGATACCGAACGTATCAATAAGGTGATAAACTATATCACCGATCACTATGCAGCCGAAATCAATATTGAGGACGTTGCAAGTCTTGCCAATCTTTCCGTATCCTCCTTTTGCCGTTATTTTAAAAGCCGCACACGCAAAACATTTTCTGAATTCCTCAATGAAGTACGAATATTAAATGCCTGCAAAGCGCTGATGACCAGTGATAATACTATTACGCAGATCTGTTACCGCAATGGCTACAATAATATATCCCATTTCAACAGACAATTTAAAATCATCACGGGCGTAACAGCCAAAGAATATAAAAAGAAGCACATGGCAGTAGCCCTGTAACCCCTACAGCTGGCCGGCCTTCGACACGCTCCCAACGGGCTCACTCTTTTTGTTTGCATCCTGTGTTTTCTTTAACCAGAAAGCAGAGATCTGCTCCAGTGTTTTTCCTCTGGTTTCGGGTAATACCAGATAAACAAATAGCGCCGTGATAAGACAGACCCCTGCGTATAATAGAAATATTCCAAACTCAGATCCGAATAATTTTTCCGAGAGACTTGATAATGCAGGAAAAGCCTGGTTGACCATTACCGTTGATATCCATAGTACCACGGAAGCGATAGACATTGCCTGGCCGCGCAGACGGGTCGGAAATATTTCTGCCATGATCAGCCAGGTTAAAGGCGCCAGGCTGACACTATATGCTCCGATGGAAATAAACATCATAAATAACAAAAAGATGCCACTCATTTTAAAATAAAAGAACAGACTGGTACAGATCATACCCACTGCCATAGCAAGGGCACCCATGATAAGCAGGCGTCTTCTCCCCATTCGTTCAACCAGCCAGAACGCAAATACCGTACATACCACCAGCCAGGCTGCCAGCATCACCGATTGAAGAATCGCATCCGAAGCACTTACGAAACCTGCTTTCTGAAAAATAAGCGGCGCATAAAGAAGTAAAGGCTGTGCCCCACTCCACTGCTGAAAAAAAGCCAGACATACAGCAATGATCAGGGCCAGCCGGATACCTTTCTGAAACAACTCCCGGAACTTACCGGATTCGGCATGAATAGACGCTTCAATTTCTTTTAGTTCAGATTGTGCCGCCGAGTCTCCATTGATTTTTTTTAATACCTTAAAAGCTTCATCGCGGCGATTTTTTTTGATCAGCCACCGTGGGCTTTCCGGAATAAAAAACAATCCCCCCAGAAAAAAGATAACGGGTAATCCCTGGGAAGCAAACATCCATCTCCAGCCAAGATTAAACGACATGAAATAAGATACGATAACGGCACACAACAGCCCGACACAAATAGCAAACTGATTAAGTGTTACCAACCGTCCTCTGATAGAAGAAGGAGCTATTTCGGCAATATACATCGGCGAAACAATAGACGCGAGGCCAATGCCTATTCCGCCTACTAACCGAAATGTATTGAAGACACCGATCGTAGGCGCGATGGCCGTAAAAATAGCCGAAAGCCCAAATAAAACAGCTGCAAAAAATAATATTTTCTTTCGTCC
>JAYUXA010000063.1:0-20508 GCA_043753245.1 Chitinophagaceae bacterium | reverse complement strand
TAACGCATAAAGCTACCATCTACACAGAATCAAAAGCAGCTATAGCAGGGGGTATTACCTCTTTTATGGAAATGCCCAATACGATTCCCCCGGTGTTTACACAGGAATTACTCGAGGATAAATATGCGATCGGAGCCGCAACATCGCTGGCAAACTATTCCTTTTTTATGGGCACGAGCAACGACAATGCCGAAGAAGTTTTAAAAACAAATGCAAAAAAAAAGAATGTCTGTGGAATAAAGATCTTTATGGGATCCTCTACCGGTGGATTGCTGGTGAACAATTATCTTTCTCTGGATAAATTATTCCGGGAATGTGAAGTGCTTATTGCCACGCACTGTGAGGATGAAAAAATCATCCGGGCAAACCTACTCCGTTTAAAGACAGAAAGAGAAGTACTCCGCCCTTCTGACCATCCGGTTATCAGGGATGAGGAAGCCTGCTATGAATCTTCTCTGGCAGCGGTCCAGTTTGCAAAAAAACACGACAGCCGCCTGCATATTTTACACATCAGCACCGAAAAAGAACTGACACTCTTTGGCAACTTTCTTCCCCTGGAACATAAGAGAATTACAGCGGAGGTATGCGTGCATCATCTTCATTTTACCGATCTGGACTATGAAAAATTAGGCAATAAGATCAAGTGCAATCCAGCTATTAAAGCAGGGTACAACAAGGAAGCGCTATGGAATGCCCTCAGCGATGACCGGTTGGATGTTATAGCTTCAGATCACGCTCCGCATACCTGGGAAGAAAAAAAGGAACCCTACGAAAAAGCGTATGCCGGTTTGCCGCTGGTACAGCATTCCATGCTGCTAATGCTTCATTATGTAAAAGAAAAAAGAATTACGATCGAAAAAATGGTAGAGAAAATGAGCCATGCTGTGGCCGCCTGTTTCCATATCAGCAAGCGTGGATATATCCGGGAAGGTTATTTTGCCGACCTGGTGATCGTAGACCTGCAGCAAGAAACCATTGTTTCCAAAAACAATATCCTCTACAAATGCGGGTGGAGTCCTTTGGAGGGAATGCGGTTGCCGGCAGCCATAACCCATACGTTTGTTAATGGCAACCTGGTTTATGGAAATGGCCTCTGGAATGAATCTTACAGAGGACAACGGCTAACATTTGACAGAAGTTAAATACAATGCAGATGGAAGCAGACAGCACCACCTATAATGATCTGAATATTTTTCATCAGGAGGAACACTTTTCTATATTTAACAAACTGAATTTTACAAAAACAGCTGAAGGAAGCCAGTGGCTTCGTACTTTTTTTTACCATCCGTTCAGCGAAATCGGACCAATTACAGAAACGCAGCATATTATCAGGGATATTTTAGATCAAATGCACCTTTGGCCTACCAGCGTTTCCAATGGAACCCTCATGGTGATATCCAAATTTTATGAGAGCGGCATCGATAGTATCCCTTCAAAAACGGATTTTATCAGCACGATGTCTTACAAAATCTTCCATGCACCGGATTTTTCCCTCCTCAACTATTCACTAAAACATGTTGCCGATTTATTAAGAGGTATGGTACAACTGGTAACGCTTTTCGACCATCCCGGTACTGCTCCTGTTATGCACAAACATATACTGCGCGCGAAAGATCTGATCGGTCAGGAAACTGCGCAGGAACTTGCTTCCAGAGACGCAGGTAAGGAATTCAGTTTGGCGGAGACGATCAGGATAGGAAGATATATCCGGTATCAATACAAAACTCAGGCGCAGGAATTGATCTCTATTTTTGGAAGGCTCGACGCCTGGTACTCGATGGCTTCGGCAACAAAATACTACCAGTTTGCTTTTCCTGAATTATCTTCTTCAGACAAACCCATCCTGAATGCGGAAGGGTTGTATCATATTCTGCTTCCTGACCCGGTGCCCTATAATGTGGATATGAATGCCGCATCGAATTTCATTTTTCTTACCGGTGCAAATATGGCCGGTAAAAGCACCTTCATCAAAGCTATCGGGAGTGCAGTGTTTCTGGCACATCTGGGAATGGGCGTTCCTGCAACAAAGATGCAACTCACTGTATTTGACGGATTACTGAGCAATATTAATGTGGTGGATAATATTATTAAAGGTGAAAGCTATTTCTTTAATGAGGTGCAAAGAATAAAAAATACCATCCTCAAAATCAATGACAACAGGAAATGGCTGGTGCTGATCGATGAACTATTTAAAGGCACGAACGTACAGGATGCCATGAAATGTTCCACCATTGTAATAAAAGGATTAAGCAGGATCAGTAATTCATTATTTATTCTCTCCACCCATTTATACGAGATCAGTGAGGAACTTAAAGCATATCCTACTATATCTTTCCGGTATTTTGAAACGGAAGTAAAAGAAGATGAACTTCAGTTCAGTTACCAGTTAAAGGAAGGGGTAAGTAATGACAGGATCGGTTACCTGATACTAAAGCGGGAGAAGGTGATTGAAATGCTTGAAAAAATAAGATGAAATCTATACTTTATACAGCTTTGGTTTTAGGATCGCTAAATGTGTTTTCACAAAAGATACCGGAAGTCAACGTCCTGAATTATCGATTCAATATCACGCTTAATGACCTCAATGACACGATTGATTGTTCGGCAGTGGTCACACTGAAAACAGGAAGTGCAGGGAGGGCAGAGCTCGATCTTATCTCCTCAAAACCTTCTGGAAAAGGAATGAAAATTTCCGGTATCCGGAACGAGGAAAACAAACAATCGCTTAGCTATACCCATTCGGAGGATATCGTGCGGATAAATACGGCCGGTGCAACCAAAATCAGGATTAATTACAAAGGTATTCCTGCCGATGGATTAATAATCTCTAAAAACAAATACGGACAGCGCAGTTTTTTCAGCGACAACTGGCCAAACCGAGGGCAGAACTGGCTGGTGTGTAATGATCATCCATCGGATAAGGCATCCGTCGATTTTATTGTTACTGCGCCCGCACATTACCAGGTGGTATCCAACGGCATGCAGATAGAAGAAACAAATTTAAACGGGCGGCTTAAGCTTACCCATTGGCAGGAAACCATAGACCTTCCCGTAAAGGTAATGTGTATTGGAGTGGCAGAATTTGCTGTAGGATATGCCGGCAATGCTGGCGATGTGCCAATATACAGCTGGGTATACCCGATGAACAAAACGGAAGGTTTTGCAGACTATAAAGATGCTGTCGGAATACTTCCTTTTTTTATTAAAAACATAGCACCCTTTCCCTATAAAAAACTCGCTAATGTGCAGTCCAAAACCATATTCGGTGGTCTGGAGAATGCCGGTGCTATTTTCTATGGCGAAAATTCAGTGACCGGAGCTCATGGGGCAGAACTCCTGATCGCGCATGAACTGGTGCACCAGTGGTTTGGAGATATGGTAACAGAAACGGACTGGCAGCATATATGGCTGAGTGAGGGCTTTGCTACTTATCTTTCTTTATTGTACCTGGAAACCCGTTATGGACCTGATTCATTAATTAAAGAACTGATAAAAAACAGGAAACAGGTAATAACATATCATCAGAAAGTGCAGCGGCCGGTGGTGGATTCTACTGTTAAGGAGTACCTACAGCATTTAAATACGAATACCTATCAGAAAGGAGGTTGGGTATTACGCATGCTGCATCAACAACTGGGGGATTCAATATTCTGGAAAGGTATCCGGACGTATTACACCACCTATGCCGGTAAAAATGCCGGAACGGATGATTTCCGGAAGATCATGGAAGAAGTGTCGGGGCGTGACCTGAAAAAATTCTTCACACAGTGGTTGTACCGTTCAGGGCATCCCGTAATACATACTACACATACTTATGCGGACAAGGCGCTGAATGTAACGATCACCCAGGAACAGGATGATCCATTTGATTTTCCATTGATGATACAGGTCAAAAGCGCAGATACGGAGTTTACAAAATCTATTCATGTTGATAAAAAAACAACCCGTTTTTCCATACCTATGGATGCGGAACTATCCTCTTTTATAATAGACCCGGCCACCTCCCTGTTATTTGAAGAAAAATAATTGTTTACTTACATCCACAGGTACAGTCTGTATTAAAACGGAAACAACAGGTTGTTTACTCCATGTTTCATTTTTGCATACGATTTACTTTAGAGCATGCTGGTGAAGACATTTGGAAGTGCGGTGTATGGGGTAGATGCCATCACCATCACTATTGAAGTGAATGTAATGAGCGGCCGCGAATACTATATTGTTGGCCTTCCCGACAATGCGGTAAAAGAAAGTTTACAGCGTGTGGAAAGTGCAATTAAAACCAACGGCTATTTTATGCCGAGAACCAAACTCGTTATTAATATGGCCCCGGCAGGAATAAAAAAAAGCGGCTCTGCATTTGATCTTCCTATCGCCATGGGAACGCTTGGTGCTACCGAACAATTGCAGCACCCCGAAAAGCTTACCGAGTATATTATTATGGGTGAATTAAATCTGGATGGCAGTATTCATCCTATAAAAGGTGCCTTACCTATTGCGATCACTACCAGAAGGGAGGGATTTAAAGGATTGATTCTTCCCAAACAGAATTCACAGGAAGCGGGGCTGGTAAACAATTTAAACGTGTACGGTGTAAGTCACCTCAGCGAGGTGATTGAATTTTTCCGCGATGAAAATTCACTCCGGGCAGTAGTGGTGAATACCAGAGAAGAGTTTCTGCTGGCCCAGGCCGATTATGAAATTGATTTTGAAGATGTCAAAGGTCAGTCTGATATAAAACGTGCCTTGGAGATCGCTGCCGCCGGAGGGCATAATGCCATTCTTATCGGTTCACCCGGAGCAGGAAAAACCATGCTGGCAAAAAGATTGCCAACCATTCTTCCTCCATTGACGTTGATAGAAGCACTTGAAACAACAAAGATCCATTCGGTTTCCGGCAAACTGATGAACAATAGTGCCTTAATATCCAAACGGCCTTTTCGTTCACCGCACCATACTATTTCTGATATCGGACTGGTGGGAGGTGGAGCCGTTCCCCAGCCAGGTGAAATATCACTTGCACATAACGGGGTATTGTTTATGGATGAGCTTCCGGAATTCAGACGAACGGTGCTGGAGGTATTGCGGCAGCCCCTTGAAGAAAGAAAAGTGACCATATCCAGATCAAAGCTGACCGTTGATTTTCCCGCAAATTTTATGCTGCTGGCTTCTATGAATCCTTGCCCTTGCGGGTTTTACAATCATCCTGATAAAGCATGCTGCTGTTTACCCGGAAGCGTTCAGAAATACCTGAACAAACTATCCGGACCCTTACTGGACCGGATTGACCTGCATGTGGAAGTGACTCCTGTCCCTTATAACCAGCTTACCGATCCTTTGGGCAGTGAATCTTCCTTATCTATCCGGCAACGCGTAATCGCGGCGAGGGCGATCCAACAGGAGCGCTACAAGGATGCAGAAGGGATCTATTCCAATGCGATGATCAGCGCAAAAATGCAAAATGCAGTCATGAGAATTGACCAGGCGGGACAAAATTTACTAAAAAATGCCATGAACCGACTGAGCTTGTCGGCCAGGGCATACGACCGGATACTGAAAGTAAGCAGAACCATCGGAGACCTGGAAAAGAGTGAAAACATCAAAACCGAATACATCGCGGAAGCCATTCAGTACAGAAGTCTGGACCGGGATGGTTGGGCAGGTTAATATTTTCACGAACTTGTGGAACTATTATGAAATTATTACTGCTTTACCTGAAACCCTATAAATGGCTCGTAGGATTAACGTTGTTACTTGCCGCAATCAACACCGGGTTTTCTTTAATGGATCCTATTATTTTTGGAAAACTGATCCGGCTGGCCACGGATTACAAATACAACAATTCAGAGATCGAACAACATGGCGGCTATTTCTGGTCCTTCGACAGGAAATATCCAGGTGTTGCATTCTTGCTGTCGCTTTCTATAGGTGTCGCCATGATCAGCCGTATTGCAAAAAACTTTCAAGATTATTTCCTTAACGTCATTGTTCAGAAATTTGGTGCCAAAGTATTTACCGATGGCTTACAGCATGCCATGAAACTCCCCTATCAGGAATTCGAAGATCAGAGAAGCGGTGAAACACTCAGCGTACTTCAGAAAGTGAGAACGGATACGGAAAAGTTCATGAACTACTTTATCAACATCCTGTTTGGTGTGCTGGTGGGCGTGGTATTCGTAAGTGTATATGCCGGATTATATATTCACTGGATGATCCCCCTCGCCTATTTTGCAGGAATTCTGATCCTTACCACGATTACCAATCTGCTCAGTAAAAAAATAAAGACGATCCAGAAAACGATTGTTTCACAGACCAATTCACTGGCAGGCAGCACCACCGAATCGCTAAGAAATATTGAACTGGTCAAGAGCCTTGGACTGACTACCCAGGAAGTAGACCGGTTGAATAAAAATACCTACAAAATACTCGGGCTGGAACTTACAAAAGTAAAACGTATCCGGAGCATCAGCTTTGTACAGGGTACTTTTGTAAATACGCTGCGGCAGGTCATTCTTTTTATTCTGATGTGGCTCATTTTCCGCCATGAGATGGATGCAGGACAGTTGGTGACGATGCAGATCTTTTCTTTTTTTGTGTTCGGCCCATTGCAGGAAATCGGCAATATTATTTTGTCGTACCGTGAAGCAGAGGCTTCGCTCAATAATTTTAATGCGCTCATGAATAAAGCACCTGAGCCCAGGCCGGAAAATCCTAAGCATTTGGGTGAGATACAAACCCTGGAATTTCATGCGGTCGGTTTCAAACACCAGACTGCACAGCAACGGGCAATTGATAAAATCAGCTTTAAAGCCAGGACCGGCGAAACGATTGCTTTTGTGGGCCCCTCAGGATCCGGAAAAACAACGCTGATGAAACTTTTGGTAGGATTATACCGCCCCCAGGAAGGAAAAATCTTATACAACGGCATCGACGAAACCTCCATCAACTTTGACGATCTCAGAAATCAGATCGGATTTGTGACGCAGGACACGCAATTGTTTTCAGGAACGATCCGCGAGAATTTATTATTTGTTAATCCGGCTGCCAGCGAGCAGGACATTAGTGATGTGCTGTTGCAGGCTTCCGTCACCAACCTGCTTTCCAGAGCGGAAAAAGGATTGGATACCATGATCGGTGAAGGCGGTTTAAAATTATCCGGTGGAGAAAAACAAAGACTATCCATTGCCAGGGCACTATTAAGAAAACCCCGGCTGCTTATTTTTGATGAAGCCACTTCTTCCCTTGATTCTCTGACCGAAGAAGAGATCACCAATACCATCATCAAGGTCTCTTCTTTAAGGGACCAGATCAGCATACTCATTGCACACCGGCTGTCTACGATTATGCATGCCGACCGGATTTATGTGCTGGAACGTGGCGATGTGGTGGAAACAGGAACGCATGAAGGATTGATTGCAGATAAGGGGCTTTATTATGCGATGTGGAGACAGCAGATCGGGGAACGCAAAAAAGAACTGGTGATGGGTGCATCAACATCAACGGTAGAATAGCGTAAATTTGGCGATGCCAAAGCCCAATTTTTTGTGGAATCTGTTTATTATGAAATGCCCCAGATGCAGGCGGGGCAATATGTTCAACAATAACAATCCCTGGAACCTGAAGAAAGTTTTTTCCATGCCCGAAAAATGTCCGGTATGCAGGCAGCCTTATCAGCTGGAAGTTGGATTCTGGTACGGTACCGGCTATGTCAGTTATTTTCTTTCGGTCATTTATTTGTTGGTAACGTTCTTAGCCTGGTGGCTGATCATTGGATTGTCGGTGGACGATAACCGGTTCTTCGGATGGATGGCCTTTGCGGTGATTTCATTAATTATTTTACAACCCTGGCTTATGCGCTTCAGCAGGGTGCTGTATTTATATTTCTTTATAAAATACAATGAAAACTACAAAACGGATCCTGTAGTTAAATTTGATAATTAGATCATGGTTTGCGAATGATCTCTTTAAATAAATTTGATTTGGATAGCTCTTCGATATCACTCAGCTCCACTTCCAGTGCACGCATGCTCAGCGTAATTTCGACCAGTGAATAAATCAGCGAAGCGATAAAAAACAAAATACTTATCGCGAATACAATATAACTGGCTTCCGCCCATCCCCGGAAAATAGTGTACATGCAAACCACACAAAATAAAAAGCTCACCACTCCCATTGCCTGCATGGAGCGAATAAGGCGGATGCGCGTTCTCAGACTTTGAATCTGGGTGACAATATGTTTTTCAGAAGGACTTTTCTGGTATTTTGCATTTAAGCTGCGTATAAGGTTTGCTATTGCCAGAAAACGGTTAGTATAAGCCAGCATCAGTAAGGAGATAGCAGGAAAAAGCAGAGCAGGTGTGGTGACAGTGAGTTCCATAATAATAGGTTTGGAAAGCTCAAAAATAAGATAAGCCGGAAGAATCCGGCTTAAATAAAAAATATACAAAGGGTTAGTAAGTCCTTATTAAACGGAAGAATACTGTTTTTATTATTTTTATCAGTTAATATTTTCAATAATTCCTGCTATTCCCTGACCACCTCCCACACATGCGGTTACAATTCCGTATTTTTTATTTAATCGCTTCATATCCTGCATCAGTTGAATGGTCAGTTTACATCCTGTGCAGCCCAGCGGATGTCCCAGTGCAATTGCACCTCCGTTAATATTTACAATTGCGGGATCAATGCCCAATAATCTGATCACAGCAAGCGACTGTGAGGCGAATGCTTCGTTTAATTCAATCAGGTCGATCTGTCCGAGATTCATTCCTGATTGCTTTAATACTTTAGGCACCGCTTCTACGGGACCTATGCCCATCAAGCGGGGATGTACACCTGCAGAAACACAATTTACCAGTCGTGCAAGAGGCTTGATATTTAATTCCCGGACCATCCGTTCGCTCATTACTATAACAAAAGCAGCGCCATCCGAAGTCTGAGAAGAATTGCCGGCAGTAACCGATCCGTTTGCAGCAAACACAGGCTTTAGTTTTCCGAGTGCATCCATAGTGGTATCGGTACGGGGGCCTTCATCCGTGTCCACGATATATGTTTTAATTTTACGTTTACCATTTTCATCTGCGTACACCTGCTCTACCTGAACAGGTAAAATGCCCGCTTTAAAATGACCGGCAGTTATTGCGGAAATAGCCTTCTGATGAGAGTTGAAGGAAAATTCATCCTGGTCGCTGCGGTTAACCTTGTATTCTTTTGCAACTGCTTCCGCAGTGAGACCCATGCTCAGGTAATAATCGGGTTCATCACTTGCTATAGAATAGGCAGGAACCGTTTTCCAGCCGGCAGTAGGCACCAGGCTCATGCTCTCCGTTCCTCCGGCAACTATGCATTCGGCCTGACCCATTCGTATCTTGGCAGTAGCGATGGCGATGGACTCCAGCCCTGAAGCGCAGTAGCGGTTAACCACCATCCCCGGAACAGTGAAGCCTAATGCCCGCGCTGCTATTATCCTGCCAACCTGAAGCCCCTGTTCTGCCTCAGGAACGGCATTTCCTACGATCACATCATCGATTCGGAAAGGCTCCAGCTGAGGAATAGAAGCCAGCAGACCCTTGATCACCCCGATAGCCAGATCATCAGGACGATAAAAACGAAATCCTCCCTTTTTTGATTTAGTTACGGCAGTGCGATAACCCGCAACGATATAGGCTTCCTGCATGTAATGTATTTAGTTGGTTGTTTATGCAACCGATATACCAAAGTTAAAAATTTAGCGGCAGATGACGAAGTGCAATTATAAGTATCCCATGATAGCATGGCAGCGTAAAGATATTTGCAGGATGAATAAAAAAAGGAACGGTGTCACTTAGTGCTGTGCGGATGCGCTCTGTACATGCAGAGGAATATTTATCTTCGCGGACTATATGTATGCTGCCTTACGAAAAATATTATTTTGGTTTCCTCCGGAAGAGGTACACTATGCTTCTATGAATGGTTTATCCGTAGCAGCGAGAATACCGGGAATAAAAAAATTATTCAGTGATCCGGTCACTTCAGATCCGAAATTAAAAACAGAGGTATTTGGCCTGTCTTTTTCAAATCCTGTTGGGCTTGCTGCAGGGTTTGATAAAAATGCAAGGTACCTGGATGAACTCGCCCTTTTAGGATTCGGATCTGTAGAAATCGGAACGGTTACCCCCCAACCACAGGAAGGAAACGAAAAGCCGCGGCTGTTCCGGGTTCCGGCGCATCAGGCGATTATCAACCGTATGGGATTTAACAATGAAGGTGTAAAAGCAGTAGCCGCCAGACTGCGACTCTGGAAAATTAATTATAGCGGAAGCAACAAAATAATCATCGGCGGAAATATCGGTAAAAATAAATCAACACCTAATGAAGAGGCCTGGAAGGATTACGAGATCTGCTTTAAAGAATTATTTGACTGCGTTGATTATTTTGTGGTGAATGTCAGCTCTCCCAACACACCCGGATTGAGAGAACTGCAGGAAAAAGATTCTTTAAATAAAATATTAGGTCACCTGCAAACAATTAATAAACAACATCCTTCTCCGAGGCCGATTTTATTAAAAATAGCTCCGGATCTGACCACCTCACAACTGGATGATGTGATCAGCCTTGCTCTTGAAATTAAACTGGACGGAATGGTAGCCACTAATACTACCATTGGCAGAGAAGGATTAATGAATATACCCCCCAACGAAATAGAGGCTATCGGAGCTGGTGGATTAAGCGGTGTTCCGCTCCGCGAAAAATCTACCGCGATCATTAAGTACCTGCATGAGAAAACATTTGGACGCATCCCTATCATCGCGTCCGGAGGAATATTTACTTCAAAAGATGCAAAGGAAAAATTAGAGGCCGGTGCATCGTTAATTCAGGTGTGGACCGGATTTATTTATGAAGGACCGGCAATTGTAAAAAACATATGTAAAGGATTGATCTGAAGGCTGGCTGGTCATCTCCGGGCAGCATGCACCACAGCAGCATATATTGCGGCCGTCTCCACCCTTAAAATGGTGTTACCAAAAGATACGCCTTCAAAGCCATGGGCTTTCGCGATATCAATTTCTTCCTTGCTGAAATCTCCCTCGGGACCTATCAGAATAATGTGGCTACCCAGTGAATGATCGATGGCTGAGGCTAAATTTTCACTTTTTTCCGTACTTATATGTCCGAATAATTTTTGATGCTGGGTGGCTTGGTTCGTTATTGTTTTAAATGATACAGGCTCCCGCACTACCGGCATCCACAACTGTTCGCTTTGTAACATGGCACTTTTACAAATACTAACCAGTCGTTCGGAGCGCATGTGCTGCTTTTCCGTACGGTCGCAGATCATGGGGATAATTTCTGCCGTACCCAGTTCTGTTGCCTTCTCTGAGAACCACTCAAAACGACCTGAGTTTTTAATTAACGAAACAGCAATGGTCAATGACGGTAATGGCCTGGAAACATACGTAGAAGCGAGTGTGCGCACGGTACACTTATTTTTATGTGCATGCGTTATTTCCCCTTCAATCAAATGGCCTCTGCCATCTGTAAGCCGTATCCGATCTCCCTGCTGTTTTCGCAGAACCTGTACAATATGCCTGGAGGTTTCTTCGTCAAGAAGGGTATCATCACCACATGATGAATTATTTTCTGCAAAGAAAAAAGGAACATTCATATCGGGATTTGATTTCGAAATCAGTCACCTGACCTGTAAACAACAGGACGTTTAAAAAGGTGCTTCTTCATCGTCCATCGGCAGGTCATTCATTTTGCTTCCTGTCTGAATATATAATTTTGCATTTCCCTGGTCGCCCATGGAATTTCCGGGAACCGGTTTCCATGCTCCTCCTTTGGGCAGACCTACACCCCCAAAATCATCGGGTTCCATATCGGTAAATTTCTGGATATGAAGCAAGGCCCTCAGTTTGATATTTTCAAGTGAACCATTTCTATGTTTGGCAATGCGCACATGTGTTTCTCCTTTATTGCTCTCGCCATGTTCGTTCGCCGTAATATCATAATATTCCGGACGATATAAGAACATCACCATATCGGCATCCTGTTCGATGGCACCCGATTCGCGGAGATCACTCAGCTGTGGTATTTTATTGCCTTCTTTTCTCTTCTCTACTTCCCGGCTCAGTTGGGATAGCGCTATGATGGGCACCTGCAATTCTTTTGCGAGTCCTTTAAGATCACGGGAGATCCTGCTGATCTCCTGTTCCCGATTGCTATTCCGGTCATTCGTACCACTCATCAGCTGCAGGTAGTCGATAATGATCAGTCCAACGTTGTGTTTGTTTTTCAGCCTGCGGCATTTTGCACGCAGCTCAAAGATATTAAGGGCGGCGGTATCGTCGATAAAGATCGGTGCCTGTGCCAGTCTTTGGATTCCACGGGCATAGAGCTGTTTCATTTCATGCTCTTCTAATTTGCCACGGGCAATTTTTTCGAGCCAGATCTCGCTCTCTGCGCTGAGTATGCGCTGAACGAGCTGGCTGGCGCTCATTTCAAGGCTAAAAAAAGCTATTGGTGTAGGTTTTGTAGGATGAAGGGCCGCATTTCTTGCCAGGTTTAAGGCAAAGGCCGTTTTACCTACAGATGGGCGTGCGGCCAGGATGATCAGATCCGTTGATTGCCAGCCATAGGTGACATTGTCCAGAGAAGCAAAACCACTGGGCACCCCGGTAATATCCTCATTTCTATGACGCATGTCCTCTATACGCTGCACGGTTTTCACAAGGACACTGTCTATACTGTCGAAGTTTTTTCGCAGGTGATTATTGGTAATCTCAAAAAGTTTTGTTTCCGCATCGTCGAGCAGATCAAATACATCGGTGCTGTCTTCATACGCATCACTGATTATTTCTCCGCTGATGCGGATCAGTTCACGCTGGATAAACTTCTGAAGAATTATCCTGGAATGGGCTTCAATATTGGCCGATGAAATAACGGAATTGGTAAGGCGGGTAACGTAATAAGGACCCCCTACAAGATCCAGTTCTTCCCGAAGTTTTAGTTCTTCCACTACGGTAAGAATATCAATCGGCTGGTTCTTTTGCTGCAGGCCCTGCATGGCTTTATAAATCCGCTGGTGGGATTCCACATAAAAACATTCAGGCTTTAAAATTTCTATTACCGTATCAAAAGCGCTTTTCTCCAGCATGATAGCACCCAGCACGGCTTCTTCAAGGTCCTTTGCCTGTGGCGGCACTTTGCCGTACACCATAGTGCTCAGATCAGGAGAAGACTTTCTTCTCGTTTTTCGGTCTTTATTTATATTAGTCAAATCCATTATTCGAATGTTACGGGAATGTTACCGGTTATAGGGGGAGCGAATATAAACGCATAATTTTTATTCCGGTTAGAAACAACTTGATTAAAGTTGTTGAGACGGAATTCAGATAGTTATAAACACCCCCTGAGCTGTAATTTCCACCATGACTCCGTGGTTATTCACAATTTAATAAAGTTTTAAGCTAATTACACATTAGTAATCCACATCCTGATGTTCACAAAAATTTTTAACCAAACCGCTATATTTGCCAACGAATAAAAGTAAAGAATTCATAAAATGACGATCTCTTATAAATGGATAAGTGAATATATTCCGGTGACTGTTGACCCTGAGCGTATTAGTACTATCCTCACCTCTATTGGTCTTGAAGTGGAGTCACTGGAAAGATATGAAAGCATTAAAGGCGGGCTCAAAGGCTTAGTAGTGGGACAGGTACTGGAAGCTATTTCGCATCCGGGTGCCGATAAATTAAGACTTACCAAAATAGACACCGGAGGTGGAACTATTCTGCAGATCGTATGCGGAGCTCCAAATGTTGCAGTTGGCCAGAAGGTGGTTGTTGCCAGAATTGGCACCACGATTTATCCCTTAAAAGGAGAACCCGTTACAATGAAAACGGCAAAGATCCGGGGAGAAGAAAGTTTTGGAATGCTCTGTGCTGAAGATGAGATCGGAATAGGTGCTTCTCATGATGGAATTTTAATACTTCCGGATATACTTGCTGTTGGCTCCCCACTTGCCGATCATTTCATCCCTTATACGGATTGGATATATGAAATTGGCTTAACGCCCAATCGTATGGATGCCATGAGTCACCTTGGTGTTGCACAGGATATATGTGCTTATCTAAGCCATCATGACAATCAGGATATCAGGGTAAAAAAATATTATAATAATGCTATAGGGGCAACCAGCACCGAAAAAAAAATTTTGGTAGCTATAGAAAATAAAGATTCCTGCCAGCGTTACAGCGGCATTAGCATCAGCGGCATTAAAGTAGGTGCTTCCCCTCAGTGGATGCAGAATAAACTGCTCGCCATAGGGCAAAAGCCAATTAACAATATCGTAGACATCACCAATTACATGCTGCACGATACCGGCCAGCCATTGCATGCTTTTGATGCAGACAAAATAAAAGATGGAATAATAAGGATTAAAAATCTTCCACAGGATACGCTCTTTACTACGCTGGATAATAAACAAAGAAAATTGAGTAATGAGGACCTTATGATCTGCGATGGAGAAAACAACCCACTCTGCATTGCGGGTGTGTATGGCGGAGCGGACAGTGGTATTAAGCCTTTCACCACCAGTCTGTTTTTAGAAAGCGCATGGTTTAATCCGGTTAGTATCCGCAAAACGTCCTTCCGGCACGGATTGCGGACAGACGCTGCGGCAAGGTTTGAAAAAAATGCGGATATCAGCAATACAGTAAGGGTACTGGAACGTGCTGCTGCGCTGATTACCGAAATTGCCGGAGGAGAAGTAACCTCATCCATCATCGATGTATATCCTTCACCCGGGCAAAAAAAAGAAATACTATTCCAATATACATACCTTAAAAAATTAAGTGGAAAAAGGTATCCTGCCGGCACGGTAAACCGGATATTGGAATCATTGGATTTTGAAATCCTTAAAAACGGACCGGATGAGATAATACTGGCCGTGCCTTTCAGCAAACCGGATGTGCTTCTTCAGGCAGATGTAGTAGAAGAAATCATGCGCATTGATGGGTATGACAATATCCAAATACCGGCGGCAATTACCATTACTCCTTCTGTTGGTGCAGTCAATCCAAACCATGTGCGAAAAGAAAAAGCAGCTTCATGGCTGGTGGGTGCCGGATTTCATGAATTATTTACCAATTCCATTACCAATGCAGCCTATTTTGAAAAAGAAGAGACGGACTATGGGGTAAGGCTGTTGAACAATCTGAGTGCCGTGCATAATATTATGCGGCCTTCGATGCTGGAAACCGGGCTGGAGCCGGTAGCATATAATCTAAACAGAAAAAACAATTCCCTCCGCCTTTTTGAATTTGGTAAAACCTACCACAGCTTCGGTCCCGGAAAATACACGGAAGAAGACCATTTATGCCTCTATCTCACGGGCGATCGTACCGGAGCTTCCTGGAAAGGAAAAGCGGTACCAACGGATATTTATTATGCCAAAGGGATCGTTGAATCGCTTTTTACGCTGTTAGGCATTAACCAGCTGGTTTGGAAAACAGCCTCCAGCCACAAAATGGAAAGTATACTGTCTCTTTATACCGGCAAGGAAATTTTGGCCGGCCTGGGTATTGTCAGTAAGAAGGAGCTGGCGCGGTTTGATATCCGTCAGGAGGTATTATTTGCCGATATCAACTGGAATACCGTAGAGCGTCTGGCACCGGGTAAAACAATTTCCTTCACCCGTTTACCTAATCAGGTACCGGTATACCGCGATCTGGCAATGGTATTGTCAAGATCGTTACCTTTCCAATCTGTGGAAGCATCCATTAAGAATATACAGCTGGACAGACTTCAGAACGTTCAGTTGTTCGATGTATTTGAAAGCGAAAAGCTGGGTGTGGATAAAAAATCACTGGCGTTAAGTTTCACTTTTTTAGACCCTGAAAAAACGCTTACGGATAAGGAGATCGATGGGATGATGAAAAAAATAATGCAGACATTGGAACAGGATTTGAGTGCGGAGATCAGAAAGGGTTTCTAAAATTTAAACACATGGACTCCGGTCAGCAGTTAAAACGAATCAGCGATAAGCTTCAGAGCGTATTGAAAAAATATGAACTTCTGCAGAAGGAGAATGAGAAACTGCGTGTTGAAATAATGCCTTCAAAACAGCGTGAGACCGGTTTTATGGAACAGGTTGCCGGCCTGGAGCAGAAAATAATAGTACTAAAATCCGGTGCAGGAAAAATGGAAGAGGCAGACCGGAAAGAACTGGACAAAAAGTTACATGGGTACCTGAAGGAAATCGACAGGTGCATCAGTATGTTAAGCGAGTGATCACACTCTTTTAACCATTCTTAGCCTTACCTGATCTTCTCCCTGGGATAGTTCAAGGGTATAGATTCCGTAAGGAAGATCGTTAAGCCCTTCCCAGGTAATCTGGCTGTCTTTAAGTAAAAACTGGGTATCTAATTGTCCGCAGACACTGCCTTTTTCGTCCCGGAGGACCGCTTTTAGGAGATGTCTGGAAGAGGCAATCAGCTCGAATTGCAGGGAATCGATAAAAGTAGCTGACTTTACTTTGGCAATCATTGGCAGTAACGGTTCGGTAGTCATAGGGTCTGTAATATTGGTATACTGGATTAAATGGACAGCGGCACGGCTGTTAATGTTCTGTGAATAAATATAATATAACATTTTCATTTTTGCAAGCATGGAAACACTTATTCCTATTAATGTAGTTGTGGGGGACCGCAGCTACCGGGTCAAGATCGAACAGGCGAATGAAGAAATAGTACGGAAAACAGTTAAAACTGTCAATGATAAGATCATTGAATTCAAAACCTTGTTTGCAGGCAAGGACATGCAAGATTATATCGCTATGGCGATATTGTGGTACGCAACTACTGCCTCGGAAGAAGGAGGCATTTCTGCCGATATGGGCACTAAAATGAATGAACTTGAGACCTTACTGGACAAGGTCCTTTTGAAATGACGAGCGGAAGCGGGAGGTTTTTTTGTATTTTCGCAAATTGGAACAATAATGAAAGTACAAATTTAACAGCTTTAACCAATGGAACCGAACGTGTTAACTTATATAATCGGAGGTATCACCCTCATTATCGGAATTATAGCAGGGAAGCTCCTGTTTGCTAAAAATACCCGGCAGAAGATCACAGATGCAGAACAACAAGCCACAAAATTAGTTTCAGACGCCCAGCTACAGGCAGAAAATCTTAAAAAAGAAAAATTACTGGAAGCTAAAGAGAAATTTGTTCAGCTGAAAGCAGAGCATGAAAGAGATGTCCTGGATAAAACCAGGAAAATCGGGGATAGTGAAAACCGGGCAAGGCAAAAAGAACAAACGATTACCCAGCGACTAGAACAACTGGAGAAACAGGGAAAAGACAACGACATTATCAAAGACAACCTGAACAAGCAGATAGAGGTGGTGAGCCTGAAGCGTACAGAACTGGAAAAGCACCAGGAAGAACATATCCGCAGGCTGGAAAAAATTGCAGGGCTGACGGCTGAAGAGGCTAAAGCACAACTCATCGAGAGCCTAAAGCAGGAAGCACATACGCAGGCACTTTCCATTCAGCAGGAAATTGTAGATGATGCAAAAAGCAGGGCTAACAAAGAAGCCCGGAAAATTATTATTCAATCCATCCAGCGAACGGCGGCGGAGCAGGCCATTGAAAACTCCATTACTGTTTTTAATCTGGAGAGTGATGAGATCAAAGGACAGATCATTGGCCGTGAAGGCCGTAATATCAGGGCCATTGAAGCTGCCACAGGCGTGGATCTTATTGTAGATGATACTCCTGAAGCGATCATTCTTTCTTCTTTTGATCCGCTACGCAGGGAAATAGCCCGGCTCAGCCTTCAGCGCCTGGTTTCTGATGGAAGAATCCACCCTGCCCGTATTGAAGAGGTGGTCGAAAAAACAAAAAAGCAGATAGAAGAACAGGTGATTGAGATTGGAGAAAGAACCGTAATAGAGCTAGGCATTCACGGCTTGCATAAAGAGCTGGTGAGAATCGTAGGAAAAATGCGGTTCAGATCGAGTTATGGCCAGAATCTGCTGATGCACAGCCGTGAAGTGGCCAATATCTGTGGTATCATGGCGGCCGAACTGGGTATGAATCCTAAACTGGCCAAACGTGCCGGATTGCTGCACGATATCGGTAAAGTGCCGGATGAGGAAACGGAATTGAGCCATGCCTTACTTGGTGCCAAGCTCGCTGAAAAGTACGGTGAAAATCCTGCTGTGATAAATGCCATCGGGGCGCATCATGATGAAATGGAAATGATGTATGTGATTTCTCCTATTGTTCAGGCTTGCGATGCCATCAGTGGTGCCCGGCCCGGAGCCAGAAGAGAAATTATGCAGCAATACCTTAAGCGCATCAAGGACCTCGAAAATATGGCTATGGCGTATCCGGGTGTGGAAAAAGCATACGCTATTCAGGCCGGTCGTGAGCTTAGAGTGATCGTAGAGGCGGATAAAGTGAGTGATTCGGATTCTGACAGGCTTTCATTTGAGATCGCTCAGAAGATCCAGACAGAGATGACTTTTCCAGGTCAGATAAAAGTCACCGTTATCCGCGAAAAGAGAGCGGTAAACGTTGCCAGATAATAAACTTTGGGTAACAGAGATCAGCTATACGATTTTCTCCTTACCTTCGCATCCCTAAAAATAAAGTCATGAACCAAGCAGTTCAATTCATCCACGATCAGTTAACAGCCAAGAAAGAATATCCAAAATTCAAGGCCGGAGACAACGTGACTGTAAATTATAAGATCGTAGAAGGTGGTAAAGAGCGTATCCAGAGTTTCAGAGGAGATGTGATCAAACACCAGGGTACAGGTGCTACCGCCAGCTTTACCGTAAGAAAGATTTCGGACAGCATCGGGGTTGAACGGACATTCCCTTTGTATTCTCCCAATATTGATACTATCGATTTAAACAAAAGTGGTCGTGTACGCCGGGCAAAACTCTACTTCCTGCGTGAAAGAAGCGGCAAAAGTGCTAGGATTAAGGAAAAGAGACAGGCTACTATTACCAAGAAGTAAGATTTATCATAGAAATATATTACAGGAAAGGCGCAAAAGGATAGACGTTCCTCTGCGCCTTTCGTAGTTAGTTAAAGATCCATTTGTTATATTTAACCTCCGCTTCAAAACTAAAAAAGACTTAATTTCGTTAATCATGCTACTAAAATAGTTCGTTATGCTACAACCTGTTTATAATACCCTCCTGATGATTTCTATGCCAGGCGGAACTGAGTGGATACTGATCATTGTGGCCGTATTAATTCTTTTTGGTGGACGTAAGATCCCTGAGTTTATGCGCGGCCTGGGTAAAGGGATCCGCGAATTCAACGATGCGAAAAGCAACGTGCGAAAAGAAATTGAAGAAGGTATGAATGAAAAAGAAGTGGTAAGAGAAAAAACTACTACTACCACTACACCTGTTCAGCCTTAATATCCAAGCCCTGTCTATTTATTTATTGTTCTCAACGGCTTTGAAAAGAGCGGATCACCATTGTGTTTAATTTCGACTCTATACAACAATACCATTCTCAGCTGCAGAATGGAAAAACTACCTGTTTAGCTGCCGTTGAGCATTACCTTAATTGTATTGGCAGTAAAGCCCAGCTTAACGCTTATGTACGGGTATATAGTAAAAATGCACTTGAAAAGGCCAGGCAGCTGGACAAGTCCAGAATGGCTGGTGAACCTACAGGCCGTTTGCACGGGGTAGTCATTTCTATTAAGGATGTAATTTGTTTTAAAGACCATCCTGTTTCTGCCTCTTCAAAGATTTTACAAGATTTTATTTCTTTATACAGCGCAACGGCAGTAGAAAGACTTTTAGCAGAAGGTGCTATTATTATAGGACACACCAACTGTGATGAATTCGCCATGGGATCTTCCAATGAGAATTCTTTTTATGGACCTGTTCTTAATGCCATCGATGAATCGAGGGTACCAGGAGGGTCATCAGGAGGCTCCGCAGTTGCTGTACAAGCTGGCCTTTGTATGGTGAGCCTTGGAAGCGATACCGGAGGGTCTGTTCGTCAGCCTGCAGACTTTTGTGGAATAATAGGTTTTAAGCCTTCCTATGGTGCTGTTTCGAGATATGGCCTTATTGCCTATGCTTCTTCCTTTGATCAGATTGGTATTTTTGCCAATACAATTGCCGATACCCGGTTGCTGCTGGATGTTATTGCCGGTCCTGACGGGTACGACAGTACAGCCCATCCATTCCCTCTGGAACCAGCAGGTGATTTTATTAAAAAATCGCTTAAAATTGCGTATTTCAGGCAGGTCATGGAAAGTGAGGCCATGGACAGTGAAATTAAACAGCGTTTAACGGAACTAATAGACCAGTTAAAATTGCAGGGACATCAGGTAGAAGCAGTTGAATTTGACTATTTGGATTATATCGTTCCTGCTTATTATATACTTACCACGGCGGAAGCCTCTTCTAATTTGTCGCGTTTTGACGGAATCCGATTTGGATACAGGCATGTGGATAAAAAAACAGACCTGTCAGCACTGTATAAT
>JAYUXA010000062.1:0-4283 GCA_043753245.1 Chitinophagaceae bacterium | reverse complement strand
TTTTAGCTGTTCAGCATATTTTTTCAGGGACGACTCATAAAATACTTTAGGATCCATTGAATTAATTTTTACTGAAACTGACCATTTTTATTTTTAGATAAGAACACTGTTTGTTCAAAACTCTGTTCCCGTCCATGTACGTATCCACTGCCCAGCTCTTCACATCCATCAGGCCAGGAAACCTGCCCCCGTACCAGGTAGCGGTAAACCGTTCGCTGTGAGGCATCCTTGATTTTATCCTGGCTGGCAATTTCAAAGTGCGTTATTTTAGCCGAGCCGGCACATACCAGTTCCAGCATCATTTTTTGTTGTACATCAGCCGGTGATGGCCCATGGTTATTACACGACATCAAAGTAAGTACAAAAATAAAAGGATAGCGGTACTCCATTGCTATATTACCACTTAAACTGTATTGTAACATAGAGGTTTCTTTTGTCGGCCGGAAGAATGCCGGGACCAGGATATCCATCCGCCCGGCGGGTAAAATACTTTTTATCGGTCAGATTGTTTACACCAGAATACAGCGTAACCATTTTCCAGTTGTAACTCAGACTCAGATCCATTACACCGAATGATGGCACTGCACCATCTACAGCAGTAGGCGTGTATTCGGTATTGGTGGCATCCGAATATTGTTTTGCCTGGTAAGAGTACTGAAAAGTGATATTATAACGTGATGGCCCAAAGGATAACCCTGAACGGAACAATACCGGTGGTACATTTTCTACCAGTTTGTTCGCAATTGCCGTATTCCTGGTATTGGTGTAACGGGCATCAATAAGCGATAAACTGGTGTACAGATTTAATTTATAGGGAGATAAAGAATGGGAAAGCACCTTGATCAGATCTCCTTCCAGCAATAGCTCAATACCCAGGTTTCTACTGTCCGATACATTAGTGCGGAGCCGGTAGGTCCTAAAATCAGCATCGCTGGTAAAGACCGATCCAATGCGATCATTATACCGCAGATAAAATAAACTGATATCCGCATACAGCCAGCCTTTGTAAGTGCCCCGAAATCCCATATCCATATTGTAGCCGGTTTCATCTTTAAGGGCAGGGTCTACTATTGCATTTGCATTGACCACCCGAATGTCATTGAAATTAATAGACCGGTAATTCTGTGAAATATTTGCATATAACTCTGTTCCGTTGCCTAACTTCCAGGAAGTTCCTATACCCAGCAAGACAAAAGAACGTGGGTTTGATTTTGCTTCCTGAATCTTTTCGCTGGGAATGAAAATATTCGTTCTATAATAATACCCGTCTGCTTTAGTAGTAATGTGTTCAAAGCGTATTCCCGGAGTTATGCTCCATTGTTTATTTATTTGAAAAATATTTTCTGCAAATGCGGCCAGATTTGTTCCTGGAAATTTATACGAGGAAATATCGGGTTCGATACCATTAAAATGAAAGTTGGCGTCGCTGCCGTTGCTGGCTGATCCCTGTTTGCGGAAGGTTAATCCCCTGTATACTCTCGTTCCGAGAAGAAATGTGCTTTTCTGCGATCCCATTAAAGCATATTGATGAATGAATCGCAGTTCAGATCCAACGTTGCTGTACTTATCGGATAAATAATCTCTGTTGCCGCCGTTGTCAGGCCTGTTGATATACGACAATACTCCCAATGCCTGACGGCCCCCCTGTAAGGTGTAATTTCTCCAGTTCAATTTGGTATCCGGGCCAATCTGATAATCGAGATTAAGGCTGATCAGGTTCCAGTTTACCTTAAACCAGTTTCGCGCCCGCACAGATACAGCTGCATCTTCCTTAAATTGTTCATCTGTCAATCCTCCTGGTTGTTGTGCGAGGTATTGCATAAACGTATATTCACCGGTAATTTTTAATTTTGGCGAAAGGTCGTACCCGACATGTACATACGCATTGTGCTGATCGTAGTGGCTATTAGGGCGCCAGTCGTCCCCTTTTTTGTATTGGTAAAAGGTATAGTAATTTAATTTCCCTTTTGCTATCGTTCCCCCAATGCTGTTAAAGGAATTAAAAAAACCAAATGAGCCACCTGTCTGACGCGTAACCAGTTCAAATGGTTTGTCCTTTGGTCCGTCTTTCATTATAAAATTTACCAGGCCTCCGAATTGTGGTCCATACTGAAGGCTGGCAGCACCGCGGACGATCTCTATTCTTTCCAGTGCTTCTGCAGAAGGTGTATAATAACTTTCAGGATAACCCAAAGCATCGGCACTGATATCATATCCGTTCTGACGGATATTAAAATTGGAAGACCGGTTAGGGCTTAAACCACGGCCACCGATTCCAAGTTGGAGACCACCCCGATCGTACTCCCAGATATTTAATCCTGGTATCCGTGCATAGATCTGACGGGTATTGTTTGTGGCCAGATTCGCATTCATATTGCGCATATGGATCACCTCTGTCTTTTTACCTGCGTAAATAGAAGTTCCTTCAACATCCTTTAATTTCCCGGATACAGATTGATTTTTTTTGCCGGTAATAATAACGCTTTCCAGAGAAGTCGTGTCCTGCTGGGCAATACAACTGGTGGTGGCCAGGAAACTTAAGAATATGAAAATTATTTTTATCATTTTTACTGCTTAAAAGGAATCACCCATTTATAGTGTTTCCAGCCAACAGATTCTTTCGCCAGATTAACCGTTGAATCAATAAATAAAGTGGACCTGCGTCCATTCAGAGTAACATAAACTTCTGCAAAGACAGCCGGATCTTCCATTCCTCTTTTTTTAAAAATATCCGCCAGATGGTGTGCATATTTTAAAATCAGATCGGGCTGTGTACTCATCATTTTTTCCTGCAATGGCGTTAAAAATGCGGCATTGTTTATTTCTACTGATGCATTGCTGCCTTTATCCTTTACCGTAAAAAATGCTGTTCCCGATTTTTCCATGAGCATAACTCTCCAGGAAAACCGGTAACCTTCTTCATTCCAGAATAACCGGTCGGGGTACAACAAAAACCGCAGAGGAATGGCTAACTGAAAAAATAAATAAATAAAGGCTGCAGTAAAAAACAATGAATGTCTTTTTACTGCCAGCCATGAATCTCCCTCTTTTTTATGAAAACCCGGAATAACAGACAATAATTTCTCATGAAAAGCACCTGAAAAAAAGATCAGGCTGCTCAGCATCATAATATAAGGAAACATACCGATGACCGGGAAAAAGATGGCTGTGGCTACATGAAAGATCACTACTACCACATATGCTACCGCACGGGTACGTCTATTTAGCAGAAAAAAAATAATAAACAGGTCGTATACCGCACCAAACCAGGAAAAAAGGTAGGCCATCCATGTTTCATAAAGGTATTGCCCAATGAAAGGCAAGTGGCTTTTGGAAGGTAGCCAGATCCGCATAGGTTGTGCAAGCAGCATCCAGTCAGGGTCTAACTTTGCAAGTCCGGCAAAAATATACACTATAGCAATCTGAAACCGAAGTATTCCAATGATCCATATAGGCACATACCTGATTTTTTTTTCCGGATGAAGCAAGGTATCCACCGAATAATCGCGGTGTGCAGGCATCCAGATCATCAGGAAGGAAACCAGACTCACAAAATAATAATGATTCAGGTAAGTGGTTACATCCAGTAATTCTACATAAGTAAAGAGGAGAAAAAAAAGCACCGCGGAAATCCTGTAAAACCATCCAACCGCTATGCCTATTGCTGAAAAAGCCATCAGCAGAAATAGTACATGCATGCCGGTGTACGACATCGGTTTTACCCACTCAAAACCCAGGTACGTGAAATGAAAAGAAGGGTCCACATAGTTGGTTGCCACCCATCCTCTCCACCAAAATCGTATGGTGCTGAAAAACATAAGCAGACCGAAGAATATCCGGAAAGTAATTAGTGGCGCTAATAGAATAGGTCTGCTGATCCGGTTTTTAATCCTTACGGATAAATGGTTAGCTGCATTACTAATCTCCGTCATTATCATTAAATGTGATCTGCACACCTGTTGCGGAAGCTACGTCTGCTTTTAATAAGGTCTGTAATTTTTGTATTTCTTTATAAGCATTGCCAACCAGCAAAGGAGCATTGCTTAGTGATGCGGACAAAGGATCCGGAATTAATGCCAGTTTTTCGGTTGTACTGGTGAACTGAACGAGTACGTCTGTATCCAGGGTTTCTTTTTTTAGAGCTTTAAGATATCCGGAAATACTTTTATCGCTTTCCGCTCCGCTGTATAACGCTTTAATGTTTTTTAAATTCTCTATGGCAAGCGCCATAGATATTCCGGAATAGTAGCCCTCGCATTTAGCAGGGAATATAATGCCATTGG
>JAYUXA010000061.1:0-4289 GCA_043753245.1 Chitinophagaceae bacterium | reverse complement strand
TTAAATTACCGAGGGCCCCTGCGAAGATCATTCCAACGCAGATGATAAACCCGGGATGGAGTTGTTTTTTTATAATGCTTCTGATATAAAACACCCCGAAGATGACCGCTCCCAGTCTGAAAAGGGTTAGCGCCATTTTTCCCCAATCGCCTCCAAACTTCCAGCCCCAGGCCATGCCTTCATTTTCAATAAAAAAAAGACGGAAAAAAGAACCGAGTAAGGGAATCTGTTCCTGGTAGATCATATGGGTCTTCACCCAGAATTTGAGTGTCTGATCTGCAATCAATATGAACAGGATGACAAAAACAACAGTTCTGCTCTTCACTTTCAGAAAATTTTGTCGGCAAAGATAGGGAATCGCGAGAATGGTTTTGTGGCAGAGACCATCACTATAAAACTTAGTCCTGATAATATACTCTTTTAACTCTTTGAGAAACGCCGGTAAGTATCTCGTAGGAAATCGTCCCTGCTGCAGCAGCCAGTTCCGATACCGGCAGTCCTTTTCCAAATACGATCACCGGATCACCATCATTGACACCGGGAATATCAGTGATGTCGATCATAGTCATATCCATACAAATATGCCCGATAGTAGGTGCAGGACTCCCATTTACGAGCATCTTCCCATGCCCATTGCCAAGGCTTCGGGGATACCCATCCGCATAACCCAGACGCACCGTAGCAATGCGGGATGGACGATACACCATCCCTGCCCTGCCATAGCCGATGGATTCTCCTGATTGGAGATGTTTAATTTGCGCGATGGCCGAGCGCAGCGTGGAAACCTCTGTCAGCTCTGCGCCCCGCGCACTGTCTATGCCGTACAAGCCAATTCCTATCCGGACCATGTCATAATGAAGGGTAGGAAAGCGGGAAATTCCGGAAGTATTTAATAAATGTTTTAGAAACGGATAAGAAAGCGCATGACGGATCTGGTCGCTCATCCGATTAAAGGAAGCGGCCTGCTCATGGGTGAACTGATCCATTGCAGCATCTTCACTGGCTACCAGATGACTAAACACCGATTGCACATGAAACGTATTTGTCTGCAGTAGCTGCAGTAAAGCATCCATATCCCTGCCGGCAAAACCAAGTCTGTTCATCCCTGTTTCTAATTCAATATGAACAGGATACTGCACCAGGCCTTCTTTTTTTAAGAACCGCTCGAAAGCCAGTATAAGTCCGGAGGAATACATTTCCGGTTCAAGATTATAATTCACCAGCGTATCGAACGACGATTCATCCGGATTCATGACCATAACCGGAAGAGTGATACCACCTTTCCTGAGCTCCACTCCCTCATCTGCATATGCTACTGCGAGATAGTCTACATTGTTACGCTGCAATACACTTGCAATTTCATAACTGCCGGTGCCATAAGAAAATGCTTTGACCATTGCCATCAGTTTGGTGGCTGGTTGAAGTAAGTGCTGGTAGGTAGAAAGATTGTGCAGCAAAGCACTCAGGTCAATTTCGAGCACGGTCTGGTGTGTTTGATTTTCCAGCAGTCCGTTGATCTGCTCCAGTGCAAATGCCCTGGCCCCTTTAATTAATATGGTTTCGTTGGAAAAAGAAGTTCGTGAAAGCTGCTGCCGGAAATCTCCAACGGAACTGAAAAAACGATGATCAGAAAGCCGAAATGCAAATTGGTTGCGCGAAATAACTGGCCCGATTCCAATAAGCCTGTCCACTTTATGCTCTTTTAATAAGTTGGCGATACCGGCGTACAACTCTTTTTCATTATTACCGTTTTCGGGAAAATCAGCAAGGATCACTGTTCGTTTTGGATGCTGGTATTGTTGCTGAAGAAATTGAAGAGCGATTTTTAGGGAGCTCAGATCGGCACTGTAACTGTCATTGATGATGGACGAATTATTGATGCCTTCTTTTAATTCCAGCCGCATAGCGACAGGTTCCAGAGTAAGCATTTTTGTGGAAATCTCGCCGGCAGGGAGTTGAAAAAACAATAATAAACACCAGCAGCTGATGGCATTTTCAATAGCTGCTTCATCCGTAAAAGGAATGGTAATGCTGCTGGTTTGCGAATCATATTCCCCTGTAATTGTGGTGTCTATTTCGTTTTTGATGATCTTTGTTACGCGTAGCGTTGCCCCGGCCATTCGGCTCCAGCTGATCAGTTGAAGCGATGCAGAACGGTTTGCCTTCATTGCTTTGACCCTGGTATCAAGTTCCTCGTAATCCGAACAGTAAACCAGTGTCTCTACGTTGCTGAACAACAGCAGTTTTTCGTTTATTTTCTGCGCGGCATTTAAAAATCCACTGGCATGGGCATCACCGATATTGGTAAAAATGCCTATCGTGGGTTGAATGATGGCCTGTAATTTTTCCATCTCACCAACCTGTGAAATACCTGCTTCAAATAAGCCTAAGGAGGCGCTCCCATCCATCTGCCAGATACTTAATGGAACGCCTATTTGAGAGTTGTAACTTTTTGGACTTCTAACAATCCTGTAGCGGTCGTGGAGCAATTGATTCAGCCATTCCTTTACAATTGTTTTTCCATTGCTGCCCGTTATTCCAACTACTGGAATATAAAATTGGCTACGGTGATATGCTGCAATCGATTGCAGGGCTTCCAGCACATTCTTCACCTGTATTATACTGCAATCCTGAAACGACAAGGCAGGATCTGCATCACTAACAATAAAATTCCTGATCCCCTTTTTATATGCTTCACCAATAAATGCATGACCGTTTCGACGGGTTCCTTCCAGGGCAAAGAATAAAGACGATTCCGGAAATATCACTTTGCGGGTATCGGTTAACAATTCCCGTATAACGACATCACTGCCCTGGGAGATCGGTTTCCCTTTGACAATAGAGTTGATTTGTGAAAAAAAGTATAACAATAGTCGTTGTTTAATGCAGGTCTCTGTCTCCCTTATCAATAATTTCTTTTTCCTGTTTACCGGCAACACTCATGGAATAAACAATAGAGGTCACAAGACAAACCAATATGACCAGTAAAGAAATAAATACCGGAATATGAATATTGAAAAATTCAACCAGCATTTTTAAGCCAATAAACACCAGCACGATGGCAATTCCCTGCTGCAGGTGAGCAAATTTTCCAATGGCGCCCCGTAGTAAGAAGAAAAGAGAACGAAGTCCCAGGACCGCAAAAATATTGGAAGTGTAAATCACCACACGATGAGTGGATATTCCAAATACTGCAGGAATAGAATCCAATGCGAATACGATGTCTGTGGTTGCCAGCAATACCACCACCACAAAGATCGAAGTGTAATATTTTTTTCCGTTCCGGTAAATCACAAATTTACCATCTCCATCTTCCGGCGTAAGTGGTAAAAAACGTTTTAGAAGATTGTATATTTTATTATCTGAAAGATTTGGCTCGCTCTCCTGTTTCGCGGAAAACATTTTTACACCCGTAAGCACCAGTACTGCACCAAAAATATAAAGCAGCCATCCGAAACGCTCTACCAATGCAATACCAACAGTAATAAAGATCACCCTGAATACGATCGCCATTAATATTCCAATCAGCAGCACACGGGCATAGTACAGTTCTTTCATTCCGAAGAAAGAGAATATCAGGATGAATACAAAAATATTATCAATACTCAGTGACCATTCCGTCAGATAGGCACTCAGGTATTCGATGGCTATAGTTTGTCCGTATTCGTACCAGACAAAAAACATAAATGCAATCGCCAGGGCAACCCAGAATACAGTCTGCCACAATGCTTTTGTTATAGTGATATTAGAATTCTTTTTACTTAGCAGACCCAGGTCTACTACTAAGGCCACCAATACGATTATTCCGAAGATCAGGTATGTTAACTGGTCAGTTGTCATGCTTTGTAATTCTTATTTCTTATAGCCTGGTAAATAAATGCAAATGCCAGTATCAATAGTACAGGTACTCCTACATTTATGAACTGCCACTTGATTTTTTCCTTCTCGATTTTCGCCGGATCCAGCAAACGGAGTACAAGATCTTTTGATCTTGCAGACAATATACCGGAAGGATTAACGAGATATTCGATAGCGTTGATGATAAAATCTTTATTGGCATACCGGGTTTTGGTAAACTGGTTGGTTCCCATAGTAAGCGGCCCATCGTTCTGCGTAACTACATTAGCTGCAATATCCGCATCAGCGATCACGATCATTTTATTTTCCACTGCCGACTCACTTAAAAACGGTTGCTTATTCAATGTTGCAAGAGTGTCGGCTGTTGCTGCTGAAATTCTGTTGGCAAAAAGAGATTTAAATTTTCCTTCCAGCAGTACTGCTATTGGAAT
>JAYUXA010000060.1:0-4313 GCA_043753245.1 Chitinophagaceae bacterium | reverse complement strand
GCCGGCGCAGGTTTGCTGCGTTAGTCAGATAACAGATACAGGAAGAATTATTTTCAACCGGCGAAATACCGCAATAACCTCCTGCAAAATTGTGCAGGGCAATCAGATTTCGGGAATGGTTAAGTTTTGCATGGTACTTTATGCCAATAAAATTATTCAGGACACCGGGCTTCTGCTGAATAAAATCAC
Source organism: Chitinophagaceae bacterium (assembly GCA_043753245.1). GTDB lineage: Bacteria > Bacteroidota > Bacteroidia > Chitinophagales > Chitinophagaceae > Flavitalea. Next base: position 4,124 of record JAYUXA010000060.1, on the reverse strand, counting down.
GTTTCCATTTCAAATCTAAATTGGATCGTTTCCCAAACGCGCCGCAGCAGACTTTGGCGGTGACCGAAATTTCACCTGCACTTACAATAAAAACATCATTGATAAACTGCACCTGGTCCACCTTTGTTCCATCACATACTTCCACATTGTTACATTTAGCAAGTTCCATCAGCGCAAAATCGAGCCGGAACCTGCTTACACCTATGCCGCCGAGGGGCAATTTCTGAGAGAGTTTATTACCATTGGGCGAACTAAGCTCCAGAGTATCGATCACAGGCAGATTCCAGTCCTTTAATGGAACACCGAGCGCATGCAAAAATTCCACTATCTCCAGACTGATGTATTCACCACATACTTTGTGAAATGGATAAACTTCTTTTTCAAATAAGAGTACACGATACCCTTCCCTGCCCAGCAAAATTGCAGAAGCCAGACCGGCAAGGCCTCCTCCGATAAGGATGACATCATATTTATTCATTGGTTACTACAATTAAATACCGGAATGCCCATCGCCAACGAATGGTATACTTAGTAATTCCCGCTCTTTTCAGTAATACTTGCCACTCTTTTTTGCGGAAACCCCGCAGCACGGAAAGGGGTGCATCGTTTTTAACAAGGTACGATCCTGAAAATAACCGGGTCAGCAATTTGATAGAATGATACGCCAAGGGATGCCGTTGAAGATCATTAATAAAAAATCCTTTTAAGGCATTCTGATTTAACCACACCAGCATTTCTACTAACTGGTCATCGGAAAAATGATGGCAGAATAAGGAGCTAAAAATAATATCAGGACGCAATTCTCCAAAATTTACTTTTTTATAGTCCGAACAGATAAACAGGATAGAGGAAAACGCAAGGCACTGTTTTGCCGCAAAATCAATACATGATTTATTGATATCGATGCCAATGAAATGAAAACCCGGTTTATGAAAGTGTATCGCTTTCAGGTTATCTCCTCCACCGCAGCCAATTTCAGCAATGGTCAGCTTATCAGAATTGGATATTGCCTGAATACCGGAAAGCGTAATATGATGTCCGCCCAAGAATGTATTAACGGTATTTAATTCGCGCAGGCATGTCTCCCAGTGATCATACGGTATGCCCGGCGCATCAATCAGTTCGGACTTAAGAGAACGTGTTGAAAACCGGCTCATTGTTCGAGTATAAGCGTTTCCATGGTAAGACCCGGACCAAATGCCGCAACAAAAATATGCTCTTCGTTGTCGGATAACTGTTCCATTATATTTTTTAATACAAAAAGAACTGTTGGGGAAGACATGTTTCCATACTCCCGTAATACATCAAACGAAGGATCCAGGTCTTCTTTTTTCAGGTTCAGCTCCTGTCCTATGGCCTCAAGAATTTTCTTGCCACCCGGATGTATCGCCCAACGGGTAATGCTGTCTATCCTGTTATTTCCCGCCTTTAATGCATTTTTTAATAATGGAGAAATACCGGCTTTCAGTAACTGAGGAATATAAGCACTTAGTTTCATCAGAAATCCTCTGCCGGAAAGGTTCCAGGCCATATCCTTTTTCCCCTGCAACACCACTTCTGAATAAAAACTATTCATGTGCAATCCTTTCACAGCATAATCTTCTCCGGTAACAAGGACTGCCGCAGCACCATCTGCAAACAACAATCCGGAAGCAATACTGTCCATATCGCATTCCTTTTGAAAATGAAGCGTGCACAATTCGGTGCATACGATCATTACTTTTGCCTGGCTATCCGACCTGCAAATATGATCTGCCATCCGGAGCGCGTGAATGGCAGCGTAACAACCCATGAAGTTTACAGAGCTTCTTTGAATAGTGGAGGGCAATTCCATTTCCTCCATAATTCCAATATCAAGGCCAGGTGCCGACATACCTGTACAACTTACCGTAATCAGACTGGTCAGTTCTTTTGGATGTATTTGATTTTCCACACACCGTTTAATAGCTTCAATACTCAGGGTTGTTGCATGTTGCTCATAAAGGTTCATACGCTGCTCCAGTAAGGGAAAAGGCTGAGAACTGCCAGGTTCAGGAAAAAATTTTTTCAGATTATCGGATGGGGTGAAATCAGGAATAACCGAAAAACGCTGTTCAATACCACTGCGCTCATACAATAAACTAATTCTGCGACGGTCTTCCGCTTCGGGCTGGTACATGTCAAGCATGAACTTCAGAATATCCTTCTGTTGATGCCCATAAGCAGGTACCGCGGTTCCTATTGAGATAATTTTACTCAAAATATACTATATACTGTCAAAACAAATGCCTGCACGGATGGTTCAATAGATTTAAAAGGATAAATCCTGCATTTGTGCTGATAGCTGCAACAAAATTCATCCGCATCGTATAATGAAAGCTGGCGTTGGCATAGCTTTCACGTACTTTTTTCCACCAGAACAAATAATATCCCAGCACTGGAATAAAAAACAATTGCATCAAAAGGAAATGTCCTATCTGATCTCTTGTGTTGAAATAAATGAACAGGAGCAGCTCTGCAAGTGCATACATGATACCACTAAAGATAAAAGTACCGTGGTAACCTAGGGTGTAACTAAGCGTTCGAACGCCATCAGCAAGGTCTTGCTGGTGCTGATATATCTGCGTTAGGGGGTAAAAGCCTCCAAATAAAAAACTACTGATCAGCATGCCCATCCAGGGCACCGGTATATCCTGAAGGGAAGATCCGCTGTACACCATAAAATAAGTAATTGCACCCTGAAACAGAACAACCGTCAGAAAACCTGTGACCGGGTATTTTTTAAGCCGGATTCCCCGAAAACTATACGCCCTAGATGCAAGAATATTTGCCAGGATACAGAGGGCAAATAAATAATTTACTAAAAAACTCAACAGGATCGCAACTGCATCCAGCACCAGAGTTATAAAAAATAATTCTTTTGTAGGCTCCGGCGGATGCTGAATCATTCCAATGCTGGCCGTATCCTGATCCATATAACTGTTGTACCCATTGCTGGCCGGGTACATCACCAGATGCAGTATAATAAAGATCAGCAGGGCTTTGGTGGCATTGATCTCAGGCACCTGACTCAACGCAAGAAAAAAAACCGGCATCAGAAAAAAAGAAAAAGGTATCCGTAGCAACGTGATCGTGCTTTTGCGCAGCATCAGACAATTTAATTATTTTATTTCAATTTTTTCCTTAAGCCACTAATTTAATCATGAACAGCAGCTGTAAAACGAACCCTTGTACTGATAGATCCTGCCTTTTACCGGCTGTTTAAAGTACAGTAGAAAAAGGGTGCTGGATCGAACAATTAATCCATTCGCTGTCAAAGCGTGCATTGAATTTCTCATAGAAGCGGATGGCCGGCTCGTTCCAGTTCAATACCTGCCAACTGATTCCCTGAAGGTGTTTTACCCTGGCTTCTTCGATCAGACGATTCATTAGTAAACTTCCAATATTTTTTCCCCTGAACGTTTCGGTCACCAACAGATCTTCCAGGTACATTTGTGCACCTTTCCAGGTACTGTACCGGATATAATACAATGCAAATGCGACGATGGTTCCGGCACTTTCAGCCACGAAGGCCCAGTATACAGGATGAAAACCAAAGCCACTTTCTTCAAAATGAGCCAAAGATACCGTTACCTGCTGCGGGGCTTTTTCAAATAACGCCAGTTCTTTTACTAGGGACATCATTGCTGCGCAGTCCTTTCGGTCTGCTTTACGTATTGTTATATCCATTATTATTTCCGGTTTATAAACAGCAGTTCAGATACCAGATTGCCTCCCAGTGTCACTGGAATTCCTGTATTCATCAGCGTTTCTCCCTTTAGCTGAGTTTTGGCGTTACCGGAGTCTTCAAAACTGATCTGGTACCATGCCCCTGGATCAAGTCCTTTCAATTTTACCGGCGCAGTACCTTGATGTATAGGTTGAAATATAAAAACCACTCCTTTTCCGGTTAAGGGATCGTAATATTCTATACCGTCACGTGAGATATTATCCGGACGTGGATAGATGTGGTAGAGGTTTGCTTTGCGAATTAATGGCCGGAGTGTTTTTTTATAACAATCCACTGCGCGTTTAATAGCCTCTTTTTGCGTCTGTGGCCATACCGGGCCGCCGTTCCTTCCGTTAGGTGCATCCGGATGCCAGTA
>JAYUXA010000059.1:0-4325 GCA_043753245.1 Chitinophagaceae bacterium | reverse complement strand
GGGTGCTTCCGGATACCATGCACCAAAATGATCGTCATGAAAATGCGTGAGCAGTGCATAGTCGATGATTGTTTTACCGGGAGCGGTTTTTTGAATGTATTGGGCTATCCACTGATACGGTTTTTTAGACGAGTCGGGCCTGATAACTGAATTGCGTGGAGTAAAAGTCCGGCTATCCAGTGGTGATAGTTCCCCTGCATCTATCAACAACGTAGTACCATCGGGGAGAATGCAGTACGCTGCATTTCCCCTGCCGGTATTGATATGATGAATATCCAGCAATCCTGCTTTCCATGGAGGTAATGGCTTACCAATCTCCGCTTGTTGTGCAATTAAATGCGGACACCAAAAGCCGGAGGTGAGGATAAGTATTAAACAATAAAAACCCTTCATACTAATCCTGAATCAACCACATTCTGGTATTAAGATCATCTGTACCACCTTGTCTTTGAACCGCATCAGCACGGTTAGCCGTATTCAATGACTGCTCTTCCAACGGGTAGATATATCTGACCGGAACTTTATTTTCATTCAGGTTTGCCGGGCCGGGAATAATTTCAGGCATATTGGTTCTTCTCCAGTCGAACCAGGCTTCAAGTCCGTTAAAATAGAGCGAGATCCATTTCTGCAAAGCAATTTTCGAAAGCTTTTCTGTTGATGTACCGGCATACGCCACTTTGCTCTGAGATAAATAAGTACCAGGCATGGTCACATCTATATTGTATGCAGGAGGCACAAGTGCAGTCCAGTACGAAAAATTTGCGCTGATGCCATTGCTGTAATACGAGGCGGCATCTCCTGTTGTGATAAGGCCTTTTTCACGGGCTTCCGCAAGTATAAATTGCAATTCAGGATAGGTCATCAACAAGCTACGGGCCGCTGCCGGATCCGGGGGAGGCTGTCCATTATCATTACAAACCAGGCATGCAAAAGTATATCCTATACGGGAAACGCCCTGTACTCCTCCATTGTAAGCAAGTGCATCTACATCACTTAGCCCGTTAGGTACCCCTTTAATTTCAGGACTTCCTGCAGTTACCGATGCCTGTGTTGGCCTGGCGAACACCATTAGCCTCGGATCGTTCAGTGCAGTTAATCTATCGGAAAGTGTTTTACTAACACGGTATTCATCGAAACTACCTACGCGGCTACCGTATAGTGGCCATTGGTTAGGTGCTGCCTCCAGGTATTTTAATTCTGCATTGTCAGCAATACTTTCAAATACCGGATTGTTAACCGCATCACCGGCTATCAATTGCATTTCTGCGGCAACGTCTTTCTTTTTTGAGATACGCAGCAGGTATCGCAGTCTTAATGAATTAGCAAGCTTACGCCATTTAAGAAGTGAACCGGCATACATCACATCTCCATTTAAAGGAATAGTGGCATCAGGTGCTGCCAGTAATTCATTTGCTTTTTTCAGATCCTCAAGGATACCTGTATAAATATCTTCCTGTTTATCGTAAACAGGCTGGTAGATTTTATCGGTTTTTGCCAATCCGGCCTGTGAGTAAGGCACATCTCCGTAGGCATCGGTAGCCAGAGAAAACATCCAGGATTTCAGGATCAGGCTAACACCAAAGTAGGGATTCGATTCATTGTCTTTGGTTTTATTGATTATGTTCTGAAGGTTTCTATAGTTATTATATACCGCATTCCAAATATCATTTCTTTCGTTCCAGTTGTATCGGTCTTCATTTACAAACTGAATTTTAGCATGGTGTTGCACAACAATATTTCCAATGCTCCAGGCTTCATTTACCTGGCGGTCCATCATATTTTTAATTACGCCGCTTAACAGCAGATCTGGAGTGACATCCGTAGGATTGTTTTTATTGGTATTGGTTTCTTCGAAATTCTTTGTACATCCGGCCAGGATAATTAATAAAAGTGCCGGTACTATTTGTTTAAACAGTTTCATATATGCTGTTTTTGTATGCTGATTATAATTTAAAACTCAGGTTGACGCCATAACTTCTGGAAGAAGGGAGACTCATGTATTCTATGCCAGGCAATGCGGTTCCTCCATCATAAGACAGTGTTTCCGGATCTACATGGGGCACATTTGACCATAGAAATAAATTTCTGCCCACAAGAGAAATGGTCGCTCCACGAAAAGGAAGTTTTCCGAATATTCTGTCCGGAATGGTATACCCGATCTGTAGTTCACGCAATTTAACATAAGAGGCATCAAACATCACTCCTTCGGCAAGGCTGCGACCATCGGTATAAGCAGTGTGCCATTCGCGAACAGATACTTTTTTCGTATTGGTAGTAAAACTTCCATCCGTATTCTGAGTCACACCAGATCCTATAACTCCATTTCCTTCTTTGGTCAAATCATATCCATCTGTTCTTCCTTCAAGGGTCTCTGAAATAATACCTCCTTCGCGGCCAACCACCTGCGTATGAGAATAGATCTTTCCTCCCTGACGGATATCGAACAGAAAACTCAACCGCACTCCGCGGTAAGAAAAATTATTGCCGAACCCTATCAGGAAATCAGGATTATAATTTCCCAGTTTAATAGTGTTGGTAGTAGGTACCGGACGCCCATTAGAAGCAAAGATCATCTGTCCGGTAAATTGTCCGGAAGCATCATAATATTTGCCAGATTTATCTGTGCTTTGAACCCTTGCATATCCGATACCATACATGTCGCCCATACGCTCTCCAACTCTTGCTTCAATACTTACCCCTTTATCCGCCATTACATAATTCTTCAATCCATCGCTTAATTCAATAACCTTACTTCTGTTGGCAGAGAAATTAATAAAGGTATTCCAGTTAAATCGTTTGGTTTTGATAGCGTTGATATTCAACATTGCTTCAAATCCATAGTTACTGATAAGTCCTGCATTTATAGTTCTGAATTCATACCCGCTTGTGGGGGTTAATGGTATTTTCAGGATCTGGTTTTTGGTACGGCTCTGATAGTAGGTCAGGTCCAGTCCAACCCGGTTGTTGAAAAAGCGGATATCTGTTCCAACTTCGTAGGCTGAACTTATTTCCGGCTTCAGACTCAGATTGGAAAGAATATTAGTTTCTCCATATATCTGCGCAGAAGAAATAGGATCACTGCGAAAGTAAGACTGTGTGAAAGAAAAAGGATCGGTATCATTACCCACCTGAGCCACACTTGCTCTTAATTTAAAAAAGCTGATTGCTTTAGGCAAAGTGATCATATCACTAATAATAGCACTAAGTGCTGCGGAAGAATAGAAATAGGAATTGATTTCCTTTCCAAGTTTTTTTACATCTTCCGGTAAAGTCAGTGCACTGCTCCAATCATTACGTCCGGTAAAATCCAGGAATAGTTTATTTTTATATGCTACACCTGCGGAACCATATAAACTGTTGATGCGCTTGGCCACATTATTCTGTTCCACCACCAGCGCTATCCGGGAATTGTTGAGACTATAAATCCCAGGAATATTCAACTGGCCAGCCACCCCTTCATTAAACCTGGATACCTGCAATAATTTATTACCGCCGAATGTGGCATTGACCTCAAAATTGGAATTGATCGTTTTGTTTGCACTTAACAGGAAATCGCTGTTGCGTTCTTCATTGACAATTCCTGTTTCGCGGTACTGCCCAAAAGGAAAGCGCTGGGTGCTGAATGCACGGCGGAATTCCCTGCGTTCATTGCTCCAGTCCGTTGCCGTTCTTAATTGCAGGCTCAGCCATTTAGTAAAATCATATTTCAGGATCACATTGCCGATAAGGCGGTCGTAATACTGGCCGTTGGTGTTCTGGTTAACAGTGAGATATGGATTATCGTGATAATTATAATTCCAGCTGTACTGCTGCTGACCTTCAAGCCCTTTTTGCCAAAGTCTTTGCAGATCCCTTACTCTTACTGAAGAAGGCAGCCAGCAATTGAACAGGTACATGATACTTTCTGTACCATAACTGTTAGAAGGCCTGTTAGCACTCTCGCTTTTAATATAACTCACAAAGGTGCGTACAGATAATTTATCAGTAAGATGGTACCCACCGGAAACAGAAATAGTGCTTCTGTTCAGGTCGGTGTTAGGAACGATCCCTTTCTGGTCAAGATTAGTATAGCTTACCCGGAAATCACCGTTTTCATTACCCCCTACCAACGCTACATTATTAGTCAATGTATTTCCTGTCTGCAAAAAATTCTTCAGGTTGTTCTTGTCTGCCTCCCAAAGTGTTGGCGTGATAATACTACCTGCCGGTGCATTCATATCACCACCGGTATAATCGATCACCTCTCCATTCAATGTCCTCGGAGAATTAAATTGCGGAAATAACTGTCCATTGTAGGCAGGTCCCCAGCCTTCATCTGTTCCATC
>JAYUXA010000058.1:0-20876 GCA_043753245.1 Chitinophagaceae bacterium | reverse complement strand
GAGCGTCCTTTAAAGGATTGCAATTTAATAATCATCACCAGGGGCATATCGCCCGTGCTGCACAGGAAGGAATTGTATTTTCACTTTATTATGGCATCAATATAATGAAGGAGATGGGTATGCAGGTGAATAAAGTACGGGCAGGGTATGCCAATATGTTTCTTAGCGATACTTTTGCGGATGCATTTGCTAATACTACAGGCGCAGCATTAGAGCTGTACGACACTGATGGTGCTACGGGAGCGGCAAGGGCTGCAGGTATGGGAACAGGCGTATACAATAGTTTTGGTGAATGTTTCACCGGCATGAAAAAAATAAAAACCATCGAGCCATCTTCTGAAAAAATACGCCAGTATCAACACATGTATGAACAGTGGAAGCCGGGTATGGATAAACTTTAATTATTAATTTTTAATTATTCTCTTATTATGCATTACACAACGGGCAATCACAAGGAATTTTTTCCGGCAATTGGTAAAATTCCTTTCGAAGGACATGATTCAGATAATCCCCTTGCATTTAAATGGTACGATGAGAACCGGAAGATAGCTGGCAAAAGCATGAAAGAATATTTCCGCTTTGCAGTAGCATACTGGCATACCCTCTGTAATACCGGTTCTGACCCTTTTGGTCCGGGAACAAAAGTGTTTCCCTGGGATGCATCTGGCGAGGTCCTGCAGCGGGCGAAAGATAAAATGGATGCGAATTTTGAATTCATTACCAAACTAGGTGTTCCTTATTATTGCTTTCACGATATCGACCTGGTAGACGACGCTCCGAATTTAAAAGAATATGAAAGTCGTTTGCATTCGATTGTGGAATATGCAAAACAGAAACAGGCAGATACCGGTGTGAAATTATTATGGGGCACAGCGAATGTGTTTTCCAATCCGCGGTATATGAATGGTGCGTCTACCAATCCTGATTTTGATGTGTTGGCATGTGCTGCAACACAGGTAAAAAATGCACTCGATGCCACCATCGCGCTGAAAGGTGAAAACTATGTGTTCTGGGGAGGGAGAGAAGGATATATGACGTTGCTGAATACCAATATGAAGCGCGAACTGGATCATCTCGGACGTTTCCTCGGAACGGCAAGAGATTATGCAAGAAAACAAGGCTTCAAAGGTGTTTTCTTAATCGAACCTAAACCTTGTGAACCTACCAAACACCAGTACGATTATGATGCAGCGACGGTGGTAGGATTTTTAAAAGAATATGGATTAGATAAAGATTTTAAAATCAATCTGGAAGTAAACCACGCAACTCTTGCCGGACATACGTTCCAGCATGAACTGCAGGTTGCTGCAGATGCAGGTATGCTCGGCAGTATCGATGCCAACAGAGGCGACTACCAAAATGGCTGGGATACCGACCAGTTTCCCATTAACCTTAATGAACTGACCGAAGCGATGCTCGTGATCCTGGAAGCCGGCGGCTTTACCGTTGGTGGTGTGAATTTTGATGCAAAGACCAGAAGAAATTCCACCGATCTGGAAGATATTTTTCTGGCACATGTAGGTGGTATGGATGCCTTTGCGCGTGCGGCCATCACTGCTGAAAAAGTATTGGAGAAATCCAATTATAAAAAATTCCGTACCGACCGTTATGCATCTTTTGATGCCGGAAAAGGTAAAGAGTTCGAAGAAGGTAAATTATCTCTGGAGGATCTCCGGAATTATGCATTGGCAAATGCAGAACCCAAACAAACCAGCGGCAAGCAGGAATGGCTGGAGAACATGATCAATCACTTCATTTAATTATTCTGCTGACAACCGGTTTGTTACAGGCAGGCAAACACCGAAAGCATGGGTGTTCCTATGAGCACCCATGCTTTTTTCCTTACATTTTCGCCTCCAGTTCCTGTATAATCGCAGAAAACCCGTCTTTTTTGTTTCTGTCTTTCACCTCTCCGAAAAGGATGCATGCATATTTTTTTGCAAGATTGATATAAGGCCAGTTTGCAGATAGCCCCGGGCAGGTGAAAAGATATCCACCCTGTATCCAGTTGCCTAAACCATAAGAATATCCCTGCATTTCTTTTGGCAACGTTTCCATTATAGCATTGCCGGTCTGTACTTTCAGCAGTTCTGCTACCGATTGCTCACTGAGTACCTGCTTACCATTGGCCATTCCTTTATTGAGCAACATCTGCAGGAATTTCATATAATCTGAAGGAGTAGAAATTGCTCCGGAAAAGGGATTGATCGCTTTTTCAGAACCAAATGAACTTTTTTTCATGGTGAGGGGTCTGAATATTCTTTCCACCATCAGCCTGTCAAAAGATTTTTTGCCTACGATCTCCAGGATCCTGCCTGCGATATTGGTTCCAATAGCATTGTACGAAAAAGCCTCCCCCGGATTATGGACAATTTCTCTGCCCGATGCAAAAGAATTCACCTCGTCCTCCAGCGTTTCAAATTTTGTCCGCTGAAATAATTTTTCCAGGCCGCCTTTTTCAATGGCCAGTCCGGTAGTATTTGCCAGACATTGCCTTATAGTAAGGTACTTTTTTGCATAAAGGGCATAAACCGGAAGGTATTTACTGACCTTGTCTTCGAGTGCTATTTTCCCCTGGTCTACAAAAGTCATCGTGAGTGCTGCAGTAAGCCAGGCACTGGAACAACCTAAAGGTCCCTGGGTAGTGATCGTATGTTCTCCGGTACCTTTTTGGTATACCACTGAATCTTTCCAGACCAATATCACTAGCTTACCTCCGAAATGGACTTTTTCCTTTTCCAGTAAACTGTTCAACCGGGTAGTATCCAGTTGCGTATAACCAGTCTGCAACAATAGCAGCAAAACCAATACAGATAGGAATTTAAGGCAGAGAATGCGAGAATAATATGACATGGTTTCCGCTATTTTGCTTTGGATTGTGATTTGCTTGAATATCAAAGTTATGAACTTAAACAATTTTACTATTAAAGCGCAGGAATCCATTGCACAGGCGCAACAGCTGGCCTATAATAATGGAAATCCTGCTATAGAAACAGAACACATTCTAAAGGCATTGCTCAGTGATCAGGACTCCCCTGTCGGTTTTTTACTCAAAAAAAATAACCTCAATCTTACTTTTGTTGAAAGTAAAGTGGATGAATCCATTGCCAGGCTTCCCAAAGTGCAGGGAGGAGAACCTGCCCAGGCTATGGGACGTGATGCTAATAATGCCGTTCTGAAAGCAGGAAACTCGCTTAAAACGTTCGGAGATGATTTTGTTAGCGTGGAGCATCTGCTGCTCGCGATTCTTCAGGGTGGAGACAATACCTCTACCATATTAAAGGACGGAGGCCTTACTGAAAAAGGACTCATTGCAGCCGTTAAGGAACTGCGAAAAGGATCTACGGTTTCTTCCCAATCCACGTCCGGCACTTTTAATGCCCTGAATAAATATGGACGTAATCTGAACGATGCAGCAAGGGAAGGTAAACTTGATCCGGTGATCGGACGTGATGAAGAGATCAGAAGAACCTTACATATTCTTTCCAGACGAACAAAAAACAATCCTATTCTGGTAGGAGAGCCAGGGGTGGGCAAAACAGCCATCATCGAAGGCCTTGCACACCGCATCGTTAACGGAGATGTTCCGGATAACCTGAAATCCAAGATCATTTTTGCGCTCGACATGGGCTTGCTGATAGCAGGCGCCAAATACAAAGGTGAATTTGAAGAACGACTCAAGGGGGTGGTCAAAGAAGTGGCGGAAAGTAATGGAGAGATCATCTTGTTCATTGATGAAATTCATACACTGATCGGGGCCGGCGGAGGCGAAGGAGCAATGGATGCTGCTAATATTCTCAAGCCTGCCCTGGCAAGGGGCGAACTGCGGGCTGTTGGTGCAACTACCCTGAACGAATACCAGAAATACTTTGAAAAAGATAAAGCCCTTGAACGCCGGTTTCAAAAAGTGTACATCGGAGAGCCTTCGATCGAGGACGCAATCTCGATCCTCAGAGGGTTGAAAGATAAATATGAAACTCATCACCATGTGCGGATCAAGGATCAGGCGATCATTGCTGCTGTTGAATTGTCCAACCGGTATATTACCGATCGTTTTCTTCCCGACAAGGCCATCGACCTTATCGATGAAAGTGCAGCCAAATTAAGGCTGGAAATGAACTCCATGCCGGAAGAGCTCGATGAACTTCACAGGAAGATCCGGCAGCTGGAGATTGAACGGGAGGCTATTAAAAGGGACAATGATGAGGTTAAACTAAAGGAGCTCAACACAGAGATTTCTAATCTGGCCGTTGAAAGGGACACCCTTAAAGCTAAATGGCAGAGAGAAAAAGACATGGTCGAAAAAGTACAGAATGCGAAAGCAGAAATAGAAAATTTGAAACTGCTGGCCGAACAGGCGGAAAGAAACGGGGAATACGGCCGGGTAGCAGAAATCAGGTATGGAAAGATCCAATACCAGGAAGGCATCATCAGTGAGCTTAGTTTGCAGCTGGAAGGAATCAATGAAAAAAGATTGCTGAAGGAAGAAGTAGATGCGGATGATATCGCGGAAGCAGTGGCCAAGTCTACCGGCATTCCGGTGTCGAAAATGCTGCAGGGTGAAAAAGAGAAACTGCTTCATCTGGAAGAAGAACTGCACCAGCGGATTGTGGGTCAGGAAGAAGCTATCACTGCGGTGGCAGATGCCATAAGGAGAAGCCGTGCAGGATTGCATGACCCTAAAAAACCAATAGGTTCCTTTATATTTCTAGGTACTACCGGGGTAGGTAAAACTGAATTGGCCAAGGCTCTTGCGGAGTATCTTTTTGACGACGACAGTATGATGACCCGTATCGATATGAGCGAATACCAGGAAAAACATGCAGTGAGCCGTCTGGTGGGTGCACCTCCGGGTTATGTGGGATACGATGAAGGAGGGCAGCTAACGGAAGCGGTACGCAGAAAACCATACAGCGTAGTGCTGCTCGATGAAATTGAAAAGGCCCATCCCGATGTATTCAACGTACTGCTTCAGGTGCTGGATGATGGCCGTCTCACGGACAACAAAGGCAGGGTAGTAAATTTTAAGAATACGATCATCATTATGACCAGTAATATGGGCAGCCATATTATTCAGGAAAATTTCGAGAATGTGAATGATGAAAACATAGACCGGATTGTGGAGTCTACGCGCGATCAGGTGATTACTTTATTGAAACAGACTGTTCGTCCTGAGTTCTTAAACAGGGTAGATGAAATCATAATGTTTCAGCCGCTGCTTAAAAAAGAAATCCGGGGGATTATTAAAATTCAGTTAAACCAATTGAAAAATCTGGTGTTAAAGTCTGGCATTCAGTTAGAATTCAGCGACTACCTGCTTGGGTTTTTAGCCGATAACGGATTTGATCCGCAATTTGGTGCCAGACCACTTAAAAGGTTGATCCAGAAGGAGATAGTAAACAAACTAAGTAAGAGAATACTAGCTGGTGACATTGATAAAACGAATATTATACTGGTAGATGTGTTTGATGGAGACGTCGTATTCCGCAGTGAGGTTCCGGAAATAGAGCGGACAAATGGAAGGAAAATTGATTAATCTTGCATATATTTCATTGTTGCAGATATAAGAATGCAGAATGAGCGAAAAGGAGTATATATTATGGCACTTAAGACACCGATCGAGATCATTTCACCTAAGGAATTTTGGGTAGGAGATATAAATGCGCCGGTAACCCTGGTTGAATACGGCGATTATGAAAGTGAGCCTTGCGCAAAGGCGAATGAGGTAGTTAAAAAGCTACTGGTATTGTTTGAAGGGAAAATCAAGTTCAATTTCCGGCACTTCCCGTTGACAAAGATACACCAGCGCTCTATGAAGGCTGCTGAAGCGTCCATTGCTGCGGGCCAGGAAGGAAAGTTCTGGGAAATGCACAATATCCTTTTTGAACGCAGGCGCCAACTGGGTACCATCAGCCTGAAAGTATATGCCAAAGAAGTGGGTGTGGTCAATAAAAGACTACTTACCGAACTGGTGGATTCTGTGTACGGCTGGTCGGTTAGAAATGATCTGCTGGAAGGTCTGGACAGAGGTGTACGGGATGTTCCAACGTTCTTCATCAATGGAGAAATGTATGAGGGCAAGCCTACTTTTGAAAGTTTGAAAAAAGCAATTGGAGAACAGATAAAAATTCAGAAAGCCCCGGCAAAAAAGAGGGCGTGATAAGAACGATTTGCGGTATCTCATTTGCAACAACTACGTGTGACCCAGCATTGCTACAGATCATATTTGCACATTCTGCTGCATTTCGTAGCCATTATTCTGGTGTTCATCTTGCCGGTAACTCCCCTTCAGGCTCAGAATCAGGAAAAAACCAGAACTGATTCCCTGAATAATAAAAATGATTCTGTTAAAAAAGCTACCGGTAATGATAGTTTTTTTTTACTGAGGACAAAGGGATTGCTGGGTAAACTTGCAAAATCAATTACTACCGATACCTCCTCACGCACGGGAGATGTACAACGTATTGATAAGCTTTACGAAAAGTATAAGGGACGGACCATTCGGAATATTGAGATTCGAAGGGTAGATTTCGGAGTACCGATCAATGATACCTCCCGGAGCTTTCGCAACATGCTAACTAATACTGCTGATGCGGTCCACCACACTACCCGCGAATATGTGATCCGCAATAATTTATTTTTTAGAGAAGGGGACACGTTGCTTCCTATACTCCTTGCAGATAATGAACGGCAGCTTCGTGATCAGACCTATATCGGAGATGCTAAGATTATTGTCAAAACGGTGCTTGGCACCCGTGATTCTGTAGATATAATAATACTTACTAAAGATGTACTCTCTATTGGAGGAAGTCTGAATTTAAGCTCCACCACAAGGATGGAAGCGGTGGTACGGGAAGATAATTTTCTGGGCCGGGGAGATAAGTTTCAGCTGAACGGATTTTATGACCAGCAGCGCGTAGACCGTTTTGGATACGGAGCAGAATATATGGCCCGAAATGTAAGGGGCTCTTTTGGAGACGCTTCTTTTGGATTTCAGACCTACGCACCAACGTTTAATACCGGTCATAAAATGGAAGCCCAGATGTATGCTCGGTACATCAGACCATTGGTAAACCCATACATGAAGTGGACCTATGCCTTTGAAACCATCCTTCACAATACGTCTAACCAGTATTTCTCAGACTCCTTTTACAACTCCACCACCCGGTACAGTTATTACAATGTCGATGCATGGGCAGGATTTAATATGGGCGCTCATCAGTTAAAAGGAGAGATCAAAGATGACCGTTTGCGTACGCTGGTGGGCATCCGCTTCCTTCACCAGGATTTTAGTCAGATTCCGCTTAAATACGAAAGGGAGTACAACTATCAATACGCCAACCTCACCGGGGCCCTGGCTTCCATCTCTATTTTCCGTCAGGACTTTTTTAAAACCCAATATATATATGGCTTTGGGAGAAATGAAGATGTTCCCCAGGGGTTGGACTTCTCTGTCACCACCGGATGGACGGATAAACAAAATCGGGTCCGGCCTTATATGGGGCTTGACATGGCCTTTAATTATTTTACAAGAAAAGAAAGTTATTTCAATTATACACTTAGACTGGGAGGCTACAGCTATAAAAAGAGTTACGAAGACATCAGCATCCTGGCTAACCTGGAATATTTTTCGAACCTGCGCAGACTGGGAAAAAAATGGAAGGTAAGGACATTTGTAACAGCAGGTATTACTACGCAGCTGAATAAACAACTGAATGAACCTTTGCTATTGGAAAGCAGATATGGATTGCAGGAATATGAAGACGTCAGATTAGGCGGCGACCATCGCATGACGGTCAAGGCAGAAAGTGTGTTTTACAATAAGTGGACACTGTTCTCCTTTAAATTCGCACCATTTGTATTTGCTAATACTTCTTTGCTCACTCCACCAGGTCAATCGCTATTAAACACTAAATTCTACAATACCATTGGCGGAGGCATTCGTTCAAGGAATGAAAGTCTGGTTTTTGGAACACTGGAACTTCGGACCTATTATTTTCCAGGGAAGAATTTCAATGGTGACCATTTCCGGATCGAATTCAATACCAATGTAAAGTTTAAATATAATAACCAGTTTATCCGACGGCCGCAATTTATCGCAGTAAATTAATATAGTACAACACTATTAGAAGAACTTTTGCGTTGTAGGAAATCAAATACTTTTGTGTTTAACATTTTGATTATAATGAAAAAACCAGCTTTTGCAATTTCAGCGCTGATAGTCACTGCATGTATCTCTTCCTGCATCTCTCAGGGAACTACCGCACAAGCGGATATTCCTGCAGTCATAAATGCTTCTGATACCATGGATGCGCCTGCTCAATCGGTACTGATGGCTAAAGGAGATTCGGAGAATTCAAAACTGGTGCTGGATACTGCTTTGTACAAGGAGAAGCTAACCCAAATGACTAACGGAGATTCGTCCGGAAAATGGCCCGTTAAAGCAACCCTTCCACTACCCGGTGCGATATTGCCATTTAAGACGGTGATCGCATTTTATGGTAACCTGTATTCAAAACGAATGGGAATACTTGGGGAGTTGCCAAAGGAGCAGATGCTGGCGAAACTAAAATCGGAAATGGTAAAATGGAAAACAGCAGACCGCTCACTGGTTATGCAACCTGCCCTGCACTACATTGCTATTACAGCCCAGGTGAGCCCCGGAAAAGCGGGGAAATATCGTTTGCGCATGCCATTTAGTGAAATTGATAAGGTGTTAATTATGGCGAAAGAAATTGATGCTATCGTATTTCTGGATCTGCAGGTAGGATTAAGTACGCTTCAATCAGAATTGCCAGAGTTTGAAAAATATCTTGCTATGCCCAATGTACACCTGGGTATTGATCCTGAGTTTTCCATGAAAACCGGAAAGGCTCCCGGAAAAGCAGTAGGGGTGTTTGATGCATCGGATATCAATTATGCAACCGAATATCTGGCGAAAGTGGTAAAAGAAAATAATATTCCGCCGAAAATAGTAACCATCCACCGGTTTACTCAGGGGATGATTACCAACTATAAACAAATCAGGACCCGGCCTGAGGTACAGATTGTGATGCACATGGATGGATGGGGTGAACCTGCAAGAAAAATAAATACATACAGGCAGTTTATTTATAAAGAACCGGTTGAATTTACCGGCTTTAAATTATTCTACAAAAATGATGTTATTCGCTCCAACAGCAGGTTGATGACACCTGAAGAGCTGCTCAAGCTTAAGCCAAGACCGGTTTATATTCAATATCAGTAAGCGGATTACAGCTTACTGATTACGAGATAGATCAGAACTGCCAGACAGAGAACGATGATTATGGCCATATAGGTCCAGGTGTTTGCAGGGAATGTTCTTTTTTGTTTTTTGATTTTTTTCCTGTTGATCGTTCTGGCAAGTTGACGGTTAATCTGGTCTACCGATGCCTGAACATTTTTTTCCCCTCCTGCCTGTTGAAGCCCTTCCACTGCTTCATTAAAAAAAGGATTGTCCGCCATCCATTTTTCCACTTCATGTTTTGCCTCAGCAGATAATTTTCCGCTGATATAATCCATCAGTTTCTGGTTGTCAATATCTTTATTATTGCTGGATAATATGTCAAGCAGGTTATCGCTCATGAGGATAATTTAATTTTATCTTTTTTTCCATGATGAGTTTCAGATTTCTTTTTCCGTTCTGAATATAACTTTTAACCTGCATTACCGTAAAGCCGGTACGGGTGGCAATATCCTGGTAGGAGCTTTTTTCCAGATAAAATAAGGTTACACATTGTTTCTGTTCGGCTGCAAGTTCTTCCAGACTAAGGGACATAAGTTGAAGATGGTGGTCTTTTTCAAGATGCAGCGTAATAGCTGCGGGATCTGAGTCATCTGCTATTTCCTGATCATGCAGCGCTGTTGATGCTTTTCCGTTTCTTTCCCTGATCCGCATCAGGCAATGGTTTTTTGTAACCATATACAGCCACGACTTAAAATAGTGTACCGGATATTTATGCAGTTCGGTGATTGCTTTTAAAAACACCTGCTGAACACTGTCTTTTGCTTCATTTTCATCTTTCAGGTATTTCATGGATACCCCGTAAAGTAGCAGGGTATACCGCTGAAATAATATTCCCAGCCAGTAATTATCATGGTCCCGGTAAAAGTTATCGAGTAATTCCTGGTCAGGGATATGTAATTGATTTCCTGGCAAATCAGGAGAATATATTTTTAATCCATTTCAGGACTGATTCATCCCAGTGCAGCAATTTAATAGCGGTATAGAACAGGATGACAGCAAATATTTTTTTTAGCATTTCCTCATCTATCCGCACGGCAATTTTACTTCCGAAATAACCTCCAACAATAAATCCTGCAGCTATGATCCCGATCACCTTGAATTCTATAGGCGTATTTATTTCCCTGCAATTATTATAGTAGGTGATAAAGGCAAGGATCGTTACCGGAATACTTAATACTCCTAGAGAAGTACCCTGCGCCTGGTGTTGGTTGTAATGAAGAAAATACACCAGTGCAGGTACGAGAATGATTCCTCCTCCCACACCTACCAGACCGCTTAATATTCCTGCAACCAGCCCGATCATGATCAGTAGGATTAATGACTGAATATCCATGGCGATGATTTCATATTTTCGATCTGAACGTATCGTTGTAGTTTTTTATAGCATGTTCGATCACCTGCAGTGCGGAATGCTTATCCCCCAGCTCATCCACCTGCACGGTTTTGTTTTCCAATTTTTTATACTCTTCAAAGAAATGGCGCAGCTCATCAAAGAAATGTTTGGGCAGCTGCTCCATATTGTTATAGTGATTAACGCTGGGATCGTTGGAGGCTACGGCAATGATTTTGTCATCGGCATCGCCGCTATCGATCATATGCATCACTCCCAGCACTTTTGCTTCCATCAGGCACATGGCCTGAACAGGTAAGGAAGTAATAACCAGAATATCCAGTGGATCCTTATCATCACCATAGGTCTGTGGTATAAATCCATAGTTACAGGGATAATAAAAGGAGGAATAAATAATTCTGTCAAGTTTCAAAAGACCACTGTCTTTATCTATTTCATATTTGGCCCGTGAGCCCTGAGGAATCTCAATAATGGCGTTGACCACTCTTGGGGCATTTTCGCCGTAGCTTACGCCGTGCCATGGATGTGAAACAGTTATCATGCTGCAAAATAAGGCAAAAAAATGAATGTCCTCCCATGCTAGACCGTCTTCATTATGCAGAGGAAAGAAATTACAGTTTAAGAATGGATTTCAGGTCTACCAGCCAGTCGCCATTTGAGCGGACGATGGTAATGCTGGTCGTGTCCTTTGTGTTATAGGTGTTGAAATACTTGTAGACGGTAGCGCTGTCGTTTAATTTTCCGATAGAAATCGGGCGGATGGAAGATTCGCGATGCTGTGATTTTTCAGCGTTGCTCAATTCCTCATAATTCTTTTTTTGCCTTTCTATCAGCAGCATATTGGTAGAATCTTTAAGCAGATAGAATCTGGCTTTTTTATAATCTCCATCCAGGGAAGCCCGGATAAATTCACGTCCTGCATCCTGTGCATTTTCAGCTTTTTCATATCCTCCTGTACATCCAGCAATGAACAGGACTGCAGCAAAAATGATCGTATTTTTCATGGCTGGTTATCTTTATCGTAAGCCCTGATAATGGCTTTTACGAGCCGGTGTCTCACAACATCTTCTTCATCCAGCACTACATGGGCGATGCCATCGATATTCTGCAGTATTCTTACCGCTTTATCCAGGCCGCTGCGCTGGTTTTTTGGAAGATCCACCTGGGTGAGATCTCCGGTAATGATGGCTTTTGCATTTGCACCAATACGAGTGAGAAACATTTTTATCTGCAGATCCGTTGTATTCTGGGCTTCATCCAGAATAATAAAGGCGTGATCTAGGGTACGTCCGCGCATATAGGCTAGCGGAGCAATTTCAATGACCCTGGTACTCATATAATAACCGAGTTTATCTGCGGGGATCATATCATCCAGTGCGTCGTACAACGGACGCAGATAGGGATCTATTTTCTCTTTCAGATCGCCGGGTAGAAATCCCAGGCTCTCACCAGCCTCTACGGCAGGTCGGGTAAGGATGATCTTTTTAACTTGTTTGTTTTTAAGCGCCCGCACCGCCAGGGCTACTGCAGTATAGGTTTTTCCTGTTCCTGCCGGTCCGATAGCAAACACAATATCATTTTTGTCGGTTTCCTGCACCATTTTTTTCTGGTTGGCTGTCCGTGCGCGAACCGATTTACCGTTTGGCCCGAATACCAACACTTCGTGCGGATTCTTTTCCACGAAATTATCTACTGCTTCTG
Organism: Chitinophagaceae bacterium; assembly: GCA_043753245.1. Taxonomy (GTDB): domain Bacteria; phylum Bacteroidota; class Bacteroidia; order Chitinophagales; family Chitinophagaceae; genus Flavitalea. The sequence goes on along the minus strand of JAYUXA010000058.1, from coordinate 8,556 downwards.
CATCATCTCCACCAAGCACCTGTTCAAAATAATTTTCGCTCATATGCCCGTTGCGCTGCAGGTATTGTACTATAAGTCCGATCTTTTCCTTTGCAGTATCTATCTGTTCAGGAGATCCGCTAAGCTTAAGCTGGGTGCCGCGGGAGAGTATTTTAAGAAGAGGGAATTTCTTTTTGAGAATATCTAGTTTTCCGTTGTTTACCCCAAAGAATTCAATAGGATTAACGGTTTCGAGATTAATAATCGTTTCAGTCAATAGATTTGTTTTATAAAGTACGCTGTCTGAAAGAGCAACCTGGCATTCCTCTTTAACTAAAATGAAATTACGAAATACAAAGTGAATTCATTGTGATTATCTTTGGCCGCAGAACAATAATTCTATGTTAAAAGTGGGCATTTTCGGAGTAGGACATCTGGGTAAATTTCACCTTGCCAACTGGCAACAGATGGAAGGAGTGGAGCTTGTAGGATTTTACGATCCGGGAGATGTAAACGCCCAGGAAGTAAGTGAAAAATACCAGCTTGCCCGTTTTCTGGATGCAGACCGCCTGATGGATGTGGTAGATGCAGTAGACATTGTTGCTCCAACTCCTCTTCATTTTAATCTGTGCAAGCGGGCCATCCGGAAAGGCAAACACGTTTTTGTAGAGAAGCCTTTCGCAAATACGATGGAGGAAGCACGTGAATTGCTTAAACTCTCAAAAGAATCAAATATAAAAGTTCAGGTAGGGCACGTGGAACGCTTCAACCCTGCGTTTCTGGCTATTAAAGACCTGGAATTGAATCCAATGTTTATTGAAGTACACCGTCTGGCCCAATTCAATCCACGTGGTACGGAAGTAAGTGTTATCCTGGACCTGATGATCCATGATATTGATATTATTCTCAGTATCGTTAAAAGTGAAGTGAAATCTATCGCCGCTAACGGAGTAAATGTGATGACCGAAACTCCGGATATTGCCAATGTGCGCATAGAATTCAATAATGGATGTGTTGCCAATCTTACGTCAAGCAGGATATCTATGAAGAAAATGCGAAAGATGCGCATATTCCAGAAAGATGCTTATGTGGGAATTGATTTTCTGGAAAAAAAAACAGAAGTGATCCGTCTGCAGACAGCGGACGATCTAAATGCATTTACTTTTGAGGTGGAAACTCCTTCAGGGGAAATTAAAACAATTGCGGTAGCAACACCCCTGGTGACCGAAGTGAATGCGATCAGATTTGAACTGGAAAAGTTCAGGGATGCTATACTACACAATACTCCCACGATCGTTTCTGAAATGGATGGATACCGGGCGATGGATGTGGCACACCAGATACTCCAGAAAATAAAAACATCCAGTAACAGTGCTTTTAACGGATAAAATTACAGGCTTGCCCCTTTGGCATAAGGTGATTAAGCGGCTTACCGATATGCTGATAGCGCTGACCGCACTATTATTTCTTTCTCCTTTGATACTTTTTGTTGCCATAATGGTGTTCTTTACTTCCAACGGTCCGGTGATGTATTCGCAGGAGCGGGTGGGATATAAAGGAAAGCTTTTCAGGATCCTTAAATTCCGGTCTATGTTTAAAAATGCAGAGATCAGCGGACCTATGCTTTCCGGGCACCATGATCTTCGCATTACCCCTTGGGGAAGAATTATGCGGAGATGGAAATTGGATGAGCTACCCCAGTTGTGGAACGTGCTGGCAGGAGAAATGAGTATAGTAGGTCCTCGCCCCGAACGGTTGTTTTATATCCGTAAGATGGAGGAACAAACGCATTTATATGGTCCGCTGCTGGAAGTGAAACCCGGAATAACCTCTCTGGGAATGGTAAAATACGGATACGCAGGAAATGTGGAAGAAATGATAGAAAGAATGAAGTATGATCTGATCTATCTGGAAAAAAATTCTTTAAAACTGGATTTTAAAATAATGCTGAGCACTTTCCGGATTGTATTTATGGCCAAGGGCCGGTAATTGATGTTGCAGTCATCTGCAGGTATAATTTTAAAAAAAACCAACGCGGATGAATGCCGCATACGAATGCAATAATACTATAGTGTGAAATACTGTCTTCTTTTTTTACTGATAAGCCTGCTTCATCCCCGGCTTTTTTCCCAAAAGGCATTGCAGGAAATTCATTATACTATATTATCGACACTGGATGTCCGCACGCATTCTATCGATGCTTCCATTGAAATAAACTATTTAAACACTTGTGCTGACACCCTTTCCTATTTGTGGATACAGTTATGGCCTAATGCATTTAAGAATGACCGGACCGCCTACAGTGAGTATATGCTGGATAGTGGCAGCAATGCCTTTTATTTTTCTGACAAAGAACAAAAAGGATACATCAACCACCTGGCATTCAGGGCGGATAACGAAGCGCTGCGTCAGGAAGACCATCCCGCCTACCCGGATATTGTTAAAATAGTTCTGCCCCATCCTCTGCTACCCGGTTCGTCCATTCAGATCACCACTCCATTTTATGTCCGGCTGCCATATAATTTTTCAGGGTTTGGCTACAAAGGCCGTGAGTATACGCTTCAGAACTGGTATCCTTCTGTAGCATTACTGGATTCATCGGGATGGAAGCCTGAGCCGTTTCGTGGGCAACAGCAGCAGGTAGTTGCCGCTTTTGACGTGTCCGTTACACTTCCCGATTCTTATATCCTGAAAGCCGCGGGTTTTTTAATTGATTCAACAGATGGAAATTCATTAAAAACATACAGATATAAAAAAGTTGCTGCAACTGATTTTGCATGGCTTGCCAAACCAGTAATCTCCGCATCCGCAAAAGAAAGATCCAGCCAAAAATTAATTCACCAATTATCCAATAAAGGGACTGCACTATTGTATCACCGGTATCTTCCTGCAATAGGGTACAACCGGTACGATGGATTTCAGATTGGTTTATTTGTACATGATTTCGGAACAACAAAAAAACCAACGACTTATTTTGCAGCACCGCTGTATGCGGTCAACAGTAAAAGGATAACCGGAATTGCAGGTGTTAACCACGAATGGAAACCATCGCACTATTTTGTAAAAGCCTATGCCGGAATAACAGCTTCTTCATTTTCCGGCATGGATGGACGGAACAGCCGGGGAGAAAAAATATTCGGTAACTTTTTTAAGATCGCTCCTTACTTAAGGGTATATTTTCCAGAACACGATAAGCACACCCGACAGTGGTTGGAATGGAAAACATTTGTGATCAGTGAACGGGCATTTAAATACCAAAGAAGTGCTTCGGACTCTTTGTACTATCCTGAAAAAGCAGCATTAAAGACTAGGTATCTAAACCAACTTACGCTTAGCCGGAAAACAACGCGTTCCCTATATCCCTATGATGTACAGTTGCAGCTGCAGCAGACAAGTACTTTTTACCGCATCAATGCCGGGATGCAGTATTATTTTAATTACGCCAAAGGAGGAGGATTGCAGGCAAGAATATTTGCAGGTAAGTTTGGTTATATCGGAAAAGGCAATTTGTCTTCTACTTACCGGTATCAACCCAAACTCACTGCCGTCCGGGGAGAGGAGGATTATACGTACAGCACTGTTTTTACGGGAAGAAATGAATTTGATGGATTTGATGCGCAGCAGATCATGGTCAGAGACGGAGGGTTGAAAATACGTACGGATATGTTTCAGGATTTGCAGGGAAGGTCAGATAACTGGATCGCCTCTGTAAATTTCAATACCACATTCCCTGCTTCGCTCTTTCCTCCGGAATTTCCATTTCGCGTATTCTTCGATGCAGGGACCCATGCCGGGGCCTGGAAAAAACAATCTTCCCAGCCAAGGTTTTTATATGTTGCCGGACTGCAGCTGTCGGTTTTTGATAATCTGTTAAATATCTATGCTCCTCTTCTGTACTCCAAAATCATTAAGGATAATTTAAAGAGCGTTCCCGGGCAGGATAGTTTCCGGAATAGAATATCCTTCAGCATTGACCTGCACCGCCTAAGCTGGTTGCAGCACTCCGCATTCTCATCCAGATAACTTAGTATTTTGCAGTATGGTTTCGGCTAGCAGCAGGTCGGAAGGCCAGGTAACTTTTATATTGGTGATTTCTCCTTCAATCAGGTTGATCGGTACGCCAGACTGCTCTACCACCATTGCATCGTCCGAAAAATCTTCTCCTGCTGCAGAGGCATAAGCGTTTTTAATCACTAAAGCAGCAAAGGTCTGAGGTGTCTGGACCAAACGTATGGTATTTCTGTCCACCCAGTGGTTGCCGTAGCTGTCAATCCTGCGGATACTGTCCCTGGCAGGTATTGCCGGCACCGCATTTCCTTTAGCGAGGGCAGTAATGTAACATCTGATTATGAGTTCTTTTGTAACCAGGCACCTGACAGCATCGTGAATAAATACGATGGAATCCGCTTCTGCATGCGCTAGTCCTGCCTTCACCGAGGCAAACCGGCTAGCACCACCTGCCACTATAATAGTTCCGGGATAGACCGCACAGATTTCTTCGGTTATGTTAAAATAATCGGGATGAGTGACCACAATGAATTGAATCGTTTCAAATGCAGCAGCAAAAGCGCCCAGGGTATAGGCTAGCAAAGGCTTATCCAGCACGGTAATAAATTGTTTAGGGAGGGAGTTACCCATCCTGACGCCCGATCCGGCAGACACTATGACCGCATTTGTTTTCATAGGCCCATTTCTCTTTCCAGCTCTTCCATTTGGACAATATCCATGGCCTCACTCTCTGTTAATGTGAAATTTAACTGGTCCAGAAGGTCTGCTTCATCGAAAAATTTCCTTACCTGAGGCTGAAGGTGGCAGACTACAAATGAGGCCTGGTGCTCATTGAAGAGCTGCTGCAGGCCCAATATGTACAGTGCAGCAGCATTGTCCACCATTTTGATGTCTTTCATACTGACAACAGCGTTTTTAACGTTTTCATCAAGCAACAGAGTAAACAATTTACCCATCTTTTCTGTCATATTAGCAGCAATATTTACTTCATTAATCGTAATGACATGCATTTTTTCCTTGGTATCAATTTTGACATTCATTAGTGCTTGATGAGGTTAACATTCGTTTAAGTGTCAGGACAATAGAAGTCGAATTTATTTGTTATTATTGTATCAACCCAACAAATTAGAAAATGGATAATAATTTTTCAGCCCAGGTTAAGGAAATTATATCATTTAGCAGGGAAGAAGCTTTAAGGTTGGGAAATGATTTTATCGGTACAGAGCATCTGCTGCTCGGATTGATCCGCGAAGGCGATAATACTGCCGTCCGCATCCTTAAGAGTTTCAATATCGATCTGTACGAACTTAGAAAAGAAGTAGAGCTTGCTGTAAAAGACAAGACCGGTAAAAACATTGCCAATATCAATAGCCTGCCGTTGACAAAGCAGGCTGAGAAGGTTATCAGAGTGACCGTTCTTGAGGCAAAAGCGTTAAAGAGTCCTACTGTTGAAACAGAGCATCTCATGCTCTCGATATTAAAAAATAAAGAAAACATTGCAACTCAAATTTTAAATCAGTTTGATGTGGATTACGATTTATTCAGAAACGAACTAGGCGTGGTAAAAAGTAATGATGTCCGGAGCGAATATGCGGAAGAAAACGATGATGATTTTGATGACGAAAAAAAATTCGCCCAGCAAAAATCACGTGCCGCCGGAACAGCTAAAAGTAAAACCCCTGTTCTCGATAATTTCGGGAGGGATATTACCCGTTTGGCCGAAGGCGGTGCATTGGATCCGATCGTTGGCCGCGAAGCGGAGATTGAACGGGTATCCCAGATCCTTTCCCGCAGAAAAAAGAACAATCCCATTCTTATCGGGGAACCAGGAGTGGGTAAAACCGCTATTGTCGAAGGCCTTGCCTTACGCATCGTACAACGAAAAGTATCGCGTGTCCTATTTGACAAACGAGTTATTTCTCTCGATCTGGCAGCACTGGTGGCCGGTACCAAATACCGCGGACAGTTTGAAGAGCGCATGAAGGCGATCATGAACGAGCTGGAAAAAAACAGGGATGTAATTTTATTTATTGATGAAATTCATACTATTGTTGGTGCGGGTGGAGCAAGTGGTTCGCTGGATGCCTCTAATATTTTCAAGCCAGCACTCGCACGTGGCGAACTGCAATGTATCGGTGCCTCCACGCTTGATGAATACAGAATGTATATTGAAAAGGACGGTGCACTGGACAGACGCTTTCAGAAAGTGATGGTAGAACCTCCAAGCGTAGAGGAAACTATTCTTATCCTGACGAATATCAAGTCTAAATACGAAGATTACCACAATGTCACCTACAGCGATGAAGCCATTGACGCCTGTGTTAAGCTGAGTGACCGCTACATCACGGACCGTCTCCTGCCCGATAAAGCAATAGATGTTATGGATGAAGTAGGTGCCAGGGTGCATCTGAAGAACATCAATGTTCCCAAGGAAATCCTTGATCTTGAAAAAAAGATTGAAGATGTTAAGGTGGAAAAGAATAAAGTGGTCAAGAGTCAGAAGTTTGAAGAAGCTGCCTCACTTCGTGACACCGAAAAACGGCTGCAGGAAGACCTTGAGAAAGCTAAAAATCATTGGGAAGAAGAAAGTAAACACAAGCGCTATCCGATCGATGAGGAGGCCATTGCAGAAGTGGTGAGCATGATGACCGGAATTCCTGTCAAAAGGATGGTTCAAGCAGAAAGCGACAAGCTGCGAAAAATGTCTGACGAAATGAGGGCCATGGTAGTTGGGCAGGACGATGCCATTCAAAAAGTGGTGAAAGCCATTCAGCGAAACAGAGTTGGTCTGAAAGATCCCAAAAAACCTATCGGTACCTTTATTTTTCTGGGTCCTACAGGAGTTGGAAAAACAGAACTTGCCCGTGCACTGGCCCGGTATATGTTTGATTCGGAAGATGCTCTGATCAGAATAGATATGAGCGAATACATGGAGAAATTTACGGTCAGCAGGCTGATCGGGGCACCTCCTGGATATGTAGGATATGAAGAAGGAGGACAGCTGACTGAACGGGTAAGAAGAAAGCCCTACTCCGTAATTCTGCTGGATGAAATCGAAAAAGCACACCCGGATATTTATAATATTCTGCTGCAGGTGCTGGATGACGGACAGCTAACAGATGGTCTTGGACGGAAAGTTGATTTTAAGAATTCTACCATCATCATGACGTCCAATATCGGGGTCAGGCAGTTGAAAGATTTTGGAGAAGGGGTTGGTTTTGCCACACAATCAAGAACACAGAATAGCGAAGAGAACAATAAAGCGGTTATTGAAAAAGCACTGAAGAGAACCTTCTCTCCGGAGTTTTTAAATCGTATTGATGATGTGATCGTATTCAATTCGCTTTCTAAGGAAAACATCTTTTCTATCATTGACATTCTGATGAAAAATGTGGCGAAAAGAATCAGTATGCTGGGCTTTACGCTGGAGCTGACTGAAGAAGCAAAGAATTTTATTGCGGAAAAAGGATATGATGTTCAGTTTGGTGCGCGTCCGCTGCACAGAGCCATACAGAAATTCCTGGAAGATCCTCTGGCAGAAGAGATACTGAATATGAGTATCAAACAGGGAGATACGATGATTGCGGATCTGAATGAAGACAAGAATAAGATCCTGTTTACATTAAAAGAACCACAGAAGGAAATTTCAGAAGCATAGATTTTTTAATAAATTCAGGATAGAAAAAAAGCCGTAAAGATTTTCTTTGCGGCTTTTTTTGAGCAGAAGAGCCAGGGTAAATGTCTTTTAAGTAACGTATTTATTCAGTTTTTTTTTGCATTTTTGCTCATGTCTTCTGTGCGCAAAATAATCATTACGATTGATGGCTGGTCTTCCTGTGGAAAAAGTACACTTGCCAAACAACTTGCAAAAGTATTGGGTTATATCTACGTGGACAGCGGCGCGATGTACCGTGCAGTTACCCTTTATTTTTTACGGAATCATATTGACTGGTCAAAAACACCTGCTGTAGAAAAGGCGTTAAAAGATATTACTATCCATTTTATTTTTAATGCGAAGAACGAAACCAGTGAGACGCATCTTAATGGTGAAAATGTAGAATATGTCATCCGTGATCTGGTGGTAGCAGAAAAAGTAAGCGAGGTGGCAGCTATCAAAGCGGTCCGTGAATTTGCCGTAGCGCGTCAAAAAGCGATGGGTGTGGAGAAAGGAATTGTAATGGACGGAAGGGATATTGGAACTGTTGTTTTTCCAAACGCCGGATTAAAAATTTTCATGACCGCAGACAACAGCATTCGTGTAGAAAGAAGATTTAAAGAGCTGTATCTGAAAAATCCCAATATTAGTTTGGAGGAGGTTAAAAATAATATTGAGATGCGGGATTATATAGATTCTCACCGGGAGACCAGCCCCCTGCGCCAGGCTGATGATGCATTGGTGCTTGACAATTCCTTCCTGACCATTAAACAACAACTGGACATGGCATCGAGATGGGCCAGAGAAAAAATTGATCTGACCGATTAATTATGCTTCAAGTGATCGGTATTCCTTCTTAGTAAAAAACGGTTGGCTTGCCGGATCGATTCTGAACTGACGCAATTTCATGGACA
>JAYUXA010000057.1:0-4343 GCA_043753245.1 Chitinophagaceae bacterium | reverse complement strand
AGAATCGGAGAAGCTGGACTATGAAAACCTTTTGCAGGGATATGAAAATATTAAAGCCTGGTTCCCTGAGCCAAACTATTATATCAGTATGGTTCACGGAAGGCAGCCAACAGATATTAAGGATACCAATATGCAACGCTTCCGAACGAATGATACTCAGATCATGGTAGCCACTACCGTGATCGAAGTTGGTGTAGATGTTCCTAATGCCAGTGTAATGGTGATCGAAAGTGCCGAAAAATTTGGCTTGTCGCAACTGCACCAGTTACGTGGAAGAGTGGGCAGGGGTGCCGAAAAAAGTTTTTGCATACTATTAACGGGTACCAAATTGGGAAAAGAAGCGAGAGAACGTCTGAAGACCATGGTAGCCACGAATGATGGGTTCAAAATTGCTGAGAAAGACCTGGAGATCAGAGGCCCGGGGGAAATTGAAGGCACCAGACAGAGTGGTGCTTTAAACTTAAAACTTGCTGACCTGCTGCAGGATCGTCAGCTTCTTGAAACAGCCCGTCATCTGGCTTTACAATTACTGGAAAATGATCCCGGACTTCAGCAGGAAGCAAACGGAGCACTTAAAAAATACCTGCTCCTGGTTTCCGGAAAAACGTCATGGAGTAAAATATCGTAAATAGTATTGCAACATTTGCAGAATGTTAACGGTGTTATTTATTAAATTGTAAAAAATAAATTTTGGTTAGGAAAATTGTATTGTCTGCCATGGTTTTTATCGTTGTTGCGCTAAAAATATCCGCACAAACTGCTTTTGAATTTATTGAAAATAAAGGCCAGTGGGATAAAAGCATACAATTCAGGGGACAACTGTTTTCGGCCGAATTCTATATTCAGAAAAAAGGATTTTTAGTTGCCCTTCATAATCCGGAGGAGCTGGCCAATTCCATGGATGCTCATGGTAAGCCATCGGTTTCTCAAAAAAATGGTAAAACCATTTCCTATAAAGAAGATCTGTCTGGTCGCGTTACCGACCGTTCTATTAGTACTCCTTCCAAATCAAAAGTTCACTCCCATGCCTATTCAGTAGAATTTGTTGGTGCAAATGAAAATGTGCAGGGCATTCCCGACAGGGTTCAAAAGGCTTTCAATAATTATTTTATCGGCAATGATCCGGCCAGATGGGCCTCACATGTAAGAATAGCCGGCGCTGTCTTATACAAAAATATTTATCCGGATATCGATGTCCGTTACTATTCAGAAAATGATCAGTTAAAATATGACCTGATCATTCATCCGGGTGGAGATCCTTCTAAAATCGTATTAAAATATACCGGCGCGGATAAATTATCTGTCAGAAACAATGAATTGATCGTTAAAACATCCGTCGGGGAAGTGAAAGAATTGTATCCCTATAGTTTTCAGTCGGACATTAGTAAAGGACGTAAAGAAATATCCTGCAAATACCAGGTGACCGGAAATACCGTTCAGTTTAAACTGGGAGAGTACTCTAAAAATGCGGTGCTGGTGATTGATCCTTCGCTCATCTTCGCCTCCTTTACCGGAAGCAGCGCCAATCAATATGGATATACGGCTACTCCCGGGCCCGATGGAAGTTTATTTTCAGGTGGAATTGTTTTTGAACAGGGTTTTCCGGTTACTACCGGTGCATATGATGCAGTCTATTCCGGAGGTACCGGAAATACTCCTGTAGATATTGGTATCATGAAATTCAGTCCCAATGGCAGCCAGCGGATCTATGCCACTTATATTGGTGGGTCGGGAAATGATTTCCCGCACAGCCTGATCAGTGATCCTCAGGGTAACCTGGTGATCATGGGTCGCACCACTTCCCTTTCTTCCGGCACTAATTCCGCGAACGATTACCCGGGTACCGTTGTTAAAAGCGGCGCTGCGGGAACAGACAGGGACGGCAGTATTGTGGTTACTAAACTAAATGGGGATGGATCGGCTTTGATAGGATCATTGTTAATTGGCGGATCAGGCATTGATGGATTGAATATCCGTGATCTTCAGCAAACATTAGATCATAAAAACAATTCTCTTATCCGCAATTATGGAGATGATTCCCGCAGTGAAGTAATTCTGGATGGAGGCGATAATATTTATGTAGCGGCACAAACGCAGTCTACCGACTTTCCTATTATTGGTGGATTTCAATCTTCTTCCGGCGGACAGCAGGATGGTGTAGTCCTTAAAATTAATTCCACCTGTACCGCGCTTACCTGGAGCAGTTACCTGGGAGGTGCCGGGGATGATGGAGCTTTTGTGCTGGATATCAGCCCTCTTACTGGTGATGTGTATGTGGGTGGTGGCACAACCAGCAATGGTAGTTTTCCTGGCAATAAATCGGGAGTTAGGGGACCAGCTTATGGAGGGGGGGAAACAGATGGTTTTGTTGCACAGATTTCCAACAACGGCGCACTTATCCGGTCCTCGTATATGGGCACCGCCGGTGCAGATATTATCTACGGATTAAAGTTTGACAGAAAAGGATTTCCGTACATTATGGGTGTTTCGAGGGGAGGAACCTGGCCTGTAGAAAATGCAGTTTATTCTGTAGGTGGTTCTTCTCAGTTTGTAGCGAAGCTTCAACCCGACCTTTCCAGATTTGTGTATTCTACCGTATTCGGCAGCGGATCTTCCCAGCCTAATATGTCTCCTGTAGCCTTCCTGGTAGACCGGTGTGAAAACGTTTACATTTCCGGATGGGGTGGATGGATCGGTGAAGGAAAAGATATTTATGACCAGGTTGGCGTTGCGGGCATGCCTATTTCTGCAGATGCGATTAAAAAAACCACCGACAACAAAGATTTTTATTTTATAGTGATTAAAAAGAATGCTTCAGAACTTTTATATGGTTCCTATTTTGGACAAACCGGAGGAAAATTCGGAGAGCATGTAGATGGTGGTACCAGCCGGTACGATCAGCAGGGCGTTATTTATCAGGCCATATGTGCAAATTGTAATGGGGGCGCCATATTTCCTACTACCCCGGGCGTTATCGGGAGGGTGAATGGTACCGGAACAAGAGGATGTAATCTTGCTGCCGTAAAAATCTCTTTCAATTTTGCAGGGGTTGCTTCCGGTCCGGAATCTTTTGTAGATGGCATTAATGACTCAGTGGGATGTGCGCCGTTTACTGTAACCCTAAGGGACACCGTGCGCAATGCGGTGAGTTATATATGGAAATTCGGTGATGGTACTCCAGACAGTGCCACCACCTCCTTTGAGCTGAGTCATACCTACAATGCCGTAGGTTCTTATGAGGTAATGCTGATCGCTATCGATTCAACTTCCTGTAATGTGGCAGATACAGCGTACACCAATATTAGGGTAGGGGACGTAAAAGCAAATGTGGTGATTGCCATTGAAAAACTGGAGCCGTGTGCGGAACTGAATTATCGTTTTGATAATTTATCTACCTCTTCGTCCTTATTGCGTCCTTTTACGGATTCCAGTTTTATATGGGATTTTGGGGACAGTACTGCTCCAGTAATTTCAAATACGGGGTCTGTTACACATTCCTTTTCTAACCCAGGCGTATACCAGGTAACCTTAAGCCTGGTCGATACCAGTTTTTGTAATGCTCCCTTAATAATCGACACGATGGTTCGGGTAAATCCATTGGTCAGAGCGCAGTTCGAAACCCCTCCTGTTGGTTGTGCTCCCTATGAAGCGGCTTTCGTAAACACTTCTCTGGCCGGGACGTCCTTTGAGTGGGATTTTGGCGACGGATCTCCGGTTGACCGTACGGTTAATCCTTCCCATCTCTATCCGAATCCAGGGCAGTTTACCATTCGCCTGACGGCGTACGATGATGGAACCTGTAATAAAGTGCACGACACCACTATGACTATCGTAGTATCAGTAAAACCTACAGCAGAATTCTCATTTACGCCCGTGACCGCTTTGGAAAACACTCCAAATATATTTACCAACCTGTCTACCGGCGGAGTAAAATATAAGTGGTTGTTCGGAGATGGTGATTCGGTATTAAAAAATTCGGCAGATACCGTACTGCACCAGTACAACGCCACTGGCCTGTATAATGCATGCCTTATTACTTATAATGAATTTGACTGTACGGATACGGCCTGCCATGAAGTAACGGCAGCTATATTGCCGCTGCTTGATGTGCCCAATGCATTTACCCCGGGTAAATTTGGGAGAAACAGTGTGGTCATGGTACAAGGTTTTGGGATAGGCAGAATGTCGTGGAAGATCTATAACCGTTTTGGCCAGAAAGTATTTGAAACCAGCGACCGGCGCGGGGGCTGGGACGGTACCTTTAAAGGTCAGCTCCTGCCGGTGGATGTGTATGGATATACACTGGACGTAGAATTTACCGACGGACAAAAGACGAGAAAAAC
>JAYUXA010000056.1:0-21088 GCA_043753245.1 Chitinophagaceae bacterium | reverse complement strand
GTTGGGGGTGAATATTAAATTATATAGCTATGAATGATCGTTTTTTATTAAGCTGTTTAATGGTGATGATTTTCGCTTACGAAAGCAATGGTCAATATAAAATCGAATTTCAATACCCGGATGATATTGTTGTTGATTCGGCAAAAAAGATATTTGAGAAACAATTTAAGCAGGGTCATATTCTTTATGATATTTCCTGTGCAGGCTGTCACACGGTTACTGAAGGTAAAAAACAAATTATTCCAGATTTTTCATTGCCCCAGTTAATGGACTATGAAATGAGAATATATCCGGAACATGCTGAGGAATTACCCGATACCAGGATCACGGATGTGGAGTTGACTAAAATAATTACGTTTCTACGATATAAAAAAAAGAGTGGTAAAACGATTCGACCTCCGGCATCCCTGTAGTGTGATAGTATATTGTTCATAATTCCTTTACCATTTGTTAATGACAGTCACTATTAATTAACAATATCTTGCATTTACGCAATAAACTGAATGTTCCATAAACTTTAAATCAATCAACATCATGTACAATTTTACTTCACCTTCTGTACTATTTTTTCTTCATTCTTTGAAAAGAGTGGTTCGGTGTCTTTCGGTTGCCGCCGTTGCAATTATGACCTGCAAGCAACAGGGGATTGCACAGCAGATCCAGTCACTGAGAAGCACAGCAGCAACAGATACTATCAGGCCCTCTGTTTATCTCCAGGGCACAAAGTTGCTTCCTGGTATAACTGGTCCTGGTAGTACCCAGTCCCCATATCTCCTTCCTAATAAGCCTGGTATCAAATTTACCTCTGTTATCACCACCAATGATGTGGTGGGCAGTTACCGAATGGCGGGTATCCCTGATGGTCTCGGGGCATTCGATAACGGCAATGGAACATTTACCGTGCTGATGAATCATGAATTAAATAATACGCTCGGTATAATCAGGGCGCATGGTTCCAAGGGAGCATTTGTATCAAAAATGATTATTAATAAATCTGATCTTTCTGTGATCAGTGGAAGTGATCTGATGCAGCAGGTCTTTCTCTGGGATATTACTACCCAGAGTTACACTGCAACAACAACCGCTTTTAGCCGGTTTTGTTCAGCCGATCTACCCGCCTTATCAGCTTTTTATGATGCTGCATCCGGATTGGGAACAACCCAACATATTTATATGAATGGGGAAGAGAGTGGACTGGAAGGCCGGGCCGTAGGCCATGTTGTTACCGGACCTGACGCAGGTAAATCGTATGAGCTTCCATTCTTGGGCAAATTTAGTTGGGAGAATGCGGTGGCCAGTGCTTCATCCGGAATAAAAACCCTGGTTGGGGGACTGGATGACGGTACTGGAGGCCAGGTTTATTTTTATATCGGAACCAAAACAAATAGTGGAACTGAAATCGATAAAGCGGGGCTGAATAATGGTAAGTTATTTGGTGTAAAGGTTACGGGTCTGCTTACAGAAACCAGTGCTGGCATTCCGGCTGCTGGTACCCGGTTTAGCCTATCGGATATGGGTTTTGTACAAAACATGACAGGGGCAACACTCAATACCAATAGTATAGCTTCAGGGGTTACCACATTTTTGCGCCCGGAAGATGGCGCCTGGGACCCTATGCATCCAAATGATTTTTATTTTGTAACAACCAATTCGTTTAATGCTCCGTCACGTCTCTGGAAATTGCACTTTGACAACGTGATGACTCCTGAAACCGGTGGTACAATTGAAGCAGTTTTGGACGGAACGGAAGGTTGCAGGATGCTGGATAATCTTACAGTAGACAAATTAGGGAATATCTTGTTGCAGGAAGATGTTGGCAACAATAGTCATATAGGAAAGCTCTGGCAATACAACATAGCGAAGGATAGCCTTTCGGTTATCGCATATCACGATTCCAGCCGTTTTTTAATTGGAGGTTCAAATTTTTTGACGCAGGATGAAGAATCTTCGGGTGTAATAGATGTGTCTGAAATATTAGGTGCAGGAATGTATCTTTTGGATGTGCAGGCACATTTCGCTCCTGCAGCAAACACAGTAGAAGTAGTGGAAGGCGGGCAATTGATTGCCATGTATAATCCATCAACATTTGGTAAAAGCACCGCAGCAGATACGCTGTTAGTAAATACAACAGACTCCCTGACCGCGATAGCTTTGGGTGTACCTTCAGCCGCAGACGAGAGTGGTGCAGTAACGCCGACCAATAATGCACCTTTATTGTTTCCGGTGGGAACAACAGTAGTTATCTGGACCGCTACAGATGAAAGTGGAAATACAGCCAGTGTAAATCAGGTGGTAATTGTTACACGGGATAATCAGGCACCGAGTATAACGATCACCTCTCCGGCAAATGGCTTTATCTATACGGCCGGTACTCCAATACATGTTACCACCAATGCTTCGGATGCAGATGGTACTGTTGCTAAAGTAATATTTTACGCAGGAGCAAATCAGTTTGCAGTGGATAGTATTGCTCCATTTGAGTATACCAGTGTTTATGAAGACGCCGGAACCTATAAAGTGACTGCGAAGGCATTTGATAATGGAGGATTATTTACTGTTTCTGATACCGTTATCATTACCATTGAAGGTTGCACACCGGGTGGCTCCATATCTGCAGAAGGATTTACAAATATTCCAGGTTCAACCCTGTTAAGTTTTGGCAGCAGTTCGAAATATCCAAACGATCCGGATGTGAGGGCTTCATTAAATAAGTTTGAGTACGGACCAAATTATGGTGACAATTATGGTGCCCGCGTACGTGGATATATCTGCGCGCCGGCAACTGGTAACTACGTGTTTTATATTTCGAGTGATGAGGACAGCGAGCTCTACCTGAGTACAGATGACAATGCGCAAAACATCCAAAGGATAGCATTTGTGAAGGGTGCTGTAGGTTTCCGCAACTGGTTTGCTAAAACCACGCAACGCTCATCTCCTGTAAGGTTAGTACGAGGTGTACGTTATTATATAGAATCCATTCATAAGGAAGCAACAGGTAATGATCACCTCTCCGTGGGTTGGGTTCTTCCAAATGGATATTTTGAAGCACCTATCGCAGGAAACAGGTTGTCGCCATTCCAAATTATTAGTATGGCAAAGGGCTCTGATTTTGCCCTTGAAATGACAAAGGCACTGGCAACCAGTATAAAAGGATTTACAGCTACGGCGAGTCCGAATCCATCTAACAAATATTTCACCATTACTACCCGTAGCAGTAGTAATGAGCTGATTTCCATAAAAGTAATAGATGCAACCGGCAGAATAGTGGAACGTAAAAATGGAATAGCAGCAAATAGTGCTGTTCAGGTAGGAGGCGCATATCGCTCAGGTATCTATTTTGTTGAAGTAAGTCAGGCAGGTAATGTGGTACGGATTAAATTGCTAAAACTCTAAATAACAATTAAACTTAAGAAATGGCTGTCCGGTTGGCGGATGGCCATTTTCATTTTATAGGAAACATGATTATGAACACATGGGAGTGTGGTTCAAGTTCCAGGTGATCTATCGAATGGTCAACTCAATCCTGTTGGTGTTAAATTTATGATGGACAATCTTTACAGTGCGTTCTTTGTAAATTAAATTGTTAACTTAATTAAAATCAGTACATGTGCGTCAGGCAATATTGATCACTGCGTATAAAAATATTGAACAGCTTCTGGAAATTATTAACTATTTCCCATCCAGTTTTAATTTTTATGTTCATGCAGACAGAAGATCTCTACTCGAACCCAAACTCATAAAGGTTGGAAGGAAGAATGTACATGTGTACAAGAAGTATTTGGTCAATTGGGGTGGCTACAATCATTTGCAGGCTATCGCCTTTCTAGCCAGAGAAGCATTGAAAGAGGAAGGCAATGGATTTTTTCACCTGATCAGCGGACAGGATTTTCCGATCAGGCCGGTCAATTTTTTTGAAAATCACCTGGATCTGTCGCGGGATTATTTGGATTTCTTTCCCCTTCCGGCAGAAAGATGGTCAGGTAACGGTGGATTAGAAAGGATACAATATTTTAATTTTTATGATTTAATTAATGCGAAAAAAAATAAAAGATGGATAGATGAATTAATAAAATGGCAAAAGCTTTTAGGCATATCAAGATCATTACCTTCTTATTTTCCGCAGCTCTACGGTGGCAGTACCTGGTGGAGTTTGACACGAAGCACTTTGCAGTTTGCTTTGGAAGGGAGTGAAAATAATAAAAAGTTTTTTCGCAGAATGCGGTTTACGTACTGCTCTGAGGAAATTTACTTTCATACCGTGATTCTCAATTCTACCAGATACGCATCTAACGTTATCAATGACGGATTGCGTTATATTGACTGGGAGTCTGGCAAAGGAGGTTATCCGGCTTTCCTGGATGAAACCGATTTTTCCATTATCACTTCACTGGGAAAGATTTTCGCCCGAAAATTTGAGCCCCATATTCTGTCCCGCTTGAAATCTTACCTCTCCACACATTTACCGTCAACGGAGGACAGATTAAAAGATGCAGGATAGCAGGTGGACTATGTATCTGACAGTTCGATTAGTCCCGATCTGGTATCTGAACTAATTATCCCCGGCTTCTGAATGTCGCTTTATTTAATCAGGTGGATGGCCAACTACCGGCTTCTCCGAAATAAGCGGCACACCCTTTTTCTGCAACAATAACTCTGTATATTCCATTATGTGAAGAGCCAGCAGTATAAATGCAGGCAACAGGAAAAAATTAAATACCAGCTGCTTGTTCAGAATGTAAAATCCATCCCGAAATACCTGGAACGGCAGAATACCACAAACCAATAGGTAATAAACGGCAGCCATACGGCTTTTTTCAGACGTATAACGTAGCCAGTGTAACAGAAATCCAGTTAAAAAAATAAATACAAAAGAACCTATTACTCCGAAATTAATAATAAAAGTTGTCCAGGCACTTTCTGCCCCCAGCGGGTTTTCGTAAACGAACCCCATTTCTTTGGTGCTGACCACAAACCGTTGCAAATTAATTACGGTATTGGGTATCATATTCAAAAACGACGTCAGGAAATTGGTAGGAAAATTGATCAGTGGAATTTCATTTCCGGCCAGAAAAGTACTGGTACTAAACCATGTGAAAACAGGTTCTGCAAGAATGGAGTAGGTCGCCTTATGCAGATTCAGGGAATCTCCCATGCGCCAGATACCTGCTGCAGTTGCAACGATAAGAGAGCTGGCAACAAGCAAACTGATTTTTATAATCTTCCACTGCTTGGGAGCAAAAGAAGTCTTATATACCAGAAGAATAATAAAAGTCTGGAATACATACATTCTTCCGCCCATCGACAGGAGAGCAAGGGCCGTTAAAATAGTGCCGGTAATAAGTGCAGCAGACAATCGTTGTCTGCTTAGCAGCTGATAAAGCAGGAAAAAATTAAAAATGACCAGCAAGGTAGACAGTTTACCCCGCGCCGCCACATCGTATGAAGCGTACCCTCCGAATAAGGATTGCCTTGCCAGTAAGGCAAATAAAAAGAAGACTAACAGCAGCAGTACACCGGCATAACTTGTCGCATGCGTAACGGGAGTTGCTTCAAAAATACGCAGGTTTGTTCTGTAGGGTTTTATCAGGCGAAATGCCGCATGCCCCAGAAAAAAGGCAGGCAACCACGATAGAGAAATTAAAGTGTATGCACGGATTTTTTCTGGTGGAATCGTATCGAAATAACGTTGATACAATTCAATACCCGGCAATCCTTCCAAAAATTCTGCTCTACCTACAAGCAATGGAGTGAACAGGTAAAAGCAGTATCCAAATAAAAAAAGTGCCCGGTGATCGATGAGATAATGCCGCTTCATCTGTGTAAGGATAAAATTAGCGCAACCAGGATGAACTACTCCTTAACCTGAAAAAGGTAATAAAATGGTAACCTTCAAAGCCGTTGTTAAATATCATTTTTGCAATCACTATCGAATTCAGGGCTTCTGAATTTTAAACAACGTTTCATGAATGTTTTTTCTTTTACCGGACCCCGCAGCTATCGACCATTACTTAATAAGCTGCTCTGGCTGGCCCTTGTATTAATGATTTGCAACCGGTCAGCCGGACAAAGCATGGATGACTTGCGTAACATAAGGGTAGAGGAACTCACTGAAGACCAGCTTCGGCATTTCTCGGTTGAAGCCGAAAGAATGTCAATGAATGATCAGCAGATCGAACAGCTTGCACTACAAAGAGGTATGAACCCGATGGAATTTTTAAAGCTTAAAACAAGACTTATGGCTGTTCGTAAAGCTTCCGGTGTGAACTCTTCACCAGTATCTCCTTTACAACCATTTCGTGATTCTATTACCCGTCAGGAGCAGGCACCATTATCGGATTATGAGTCTGTATTTGCCACCCTTAAACCTGCCAATTTCGGAGCTTCCGTATTTCGTAACAACCGGCTCAGCTTTGAACCGGATCTGCACCTGCCTACTCCTCCGGATTACCAGCTGGCCGCTGGTGACGAATTGCTCATCGACGTTTCTGGTTATTCAGATGCCAGTTACCGGTTAAAGGTTTCTCCCGAAGGCATTATCCGTATTCCTCTGGCAGGACCAGTAGCGATTAATGGAATGACGGTCAATGATGCAAAAAAGCGCATAACGCAAAAATTATCCTCCACTATTTATTCTGGTATTAAATCGGGTAATACTTCCGTTGAAGTAACGCTGGCGGCTATACGCAGCATCCGTGTTTCTGTTATTGGGGAGGCTACGCTCCCTGGTACCTATACGCTGCCCTCCCTGGCTACAGCTTATCATGCGCTGTATGCGTGTGGAGGGCCTGGTGAAAACGGGTCCTTCCGAAATATTCAGATTATACGGAGAAATTCAGTAATTGCCACCTTGGATATATATGAATACCTGAATTCGGGATCCCGTAACCAGGATGTTCGACTTAGGGATCAGGATATTATACGGATCAATTCATATGGAATTCGCATCGAATTAAAAGGGGAGATAAAGAAACCCGGATTATACGATGTTAAGACGGGAGAAACGTTCCAGCAGATATTAGTTTATGCTGGAGGATTCACCGACAACGCTTACCGTGCACGCATTCAGGTATTTGAAAATACATTTCGCGACAGACAGGTAAGAACACTGGATCAATCCCAGTTAGCCAATAGTGTTCCTCAGAGTGGTAATACTTATGTGATCACCAGAATAATCAATCGGTTCACCAACAGGATCAGCATTGCCGGAGCTGTCTACCGGCCGGGCGATTATGAATTGCAGGAAGCCATGACGCTTTCTCAACTGATCGGAGAGGCAGACGGAGTGCGCGAGGATGCATTTAATTCGAGGGGCACTATCCACCGGCTGAATGAAGATCTTAGTCCCGCGCTGGTTTCCTTTGATCTGGAGAAGATCAGGAGTGGCAAAAATCCGGACATTCTTCTAAAGCGGGAAGACCGGGTAATGGTATTTTCACGCTTCGATTTGAAAGAAGGATATTTTGTAAAGATCGATGGAGAAGTGTCTTCTCCCGGAAACTTTTTATACGAAGAAGGAATTACAATACAGGACCTTATTTTAATGTCTGGTGGTTTAAGAGAATCAGCCTTGCTGAACCGGATTGAAGTTTCACGGAGAGTAAAAGGAGCAGATTCACTGAGCACCAGAATGGCGTTGATATTTCAGCAGGATGTTAGTGCAGATCTCCGGGATACTTCCCGGATTTCAGCTTTTGAACTTACTCCATTTGATGAAGTGTCCATACGGCCGGCCCCGGGCTATTTTGTTCAGCGTAATGTAGTGGTGGAAGGAGAACTCAGATATACTGGAAAATACACACTTGAATCCAAAACGGAGCGAATTTCTGATTTGATCAAGCGGGCCGGGGGGCTTACTCCCCAGGCTTATCTGGAAGGTGCTGTGCTTGTCCGCTCCAGAAATCTGACCGCAACAGAGTTGGGAAATACCCGGCAGGGATTAAGCAATTTAATTAAGCAAAATATTCAGAATGGTACTGCACCTGCGATCGTTCAAAACCAATATGAAGAAGCAGTTCGCCGGACTTCCGATAATGTAGGAATAAATATGCCTAGAATTATAGAAAGCCCAGGCTCCTCTTATGATCTGTTCATGACCGATGGCGATACCCTGCGTATTCCAAAACAGTTACAGACTGTTCGCGTAAACGGGGAGGTGCTGTATCCCACCCTGGTACGCTACGATGATGCTTATTCGTTTAAAGATTATATATCGGGCGCAGGTGGTTTCAGTGAACGATCCGCAAAAAAAAGAGCTTATATTGTTAATGCGAATGGATCTGCACGCGGAACGAAGTCTTTTCTTTTTTTCAGAAATTATCCCCGGGTCAGGCCCGGTGCTGAAATATATGTTCCGATCAGAAGAGAACGTGAGCGGATGAGAACTGGTGAATGGGTGATGATGGGCGCTACAATACTTTCTCTTCTGGCAATAATGTTTAACTCTTATCGTCGATGATCAATTCCGAACCTTCAGCCTCATCAGAACGCACCTTCAATCCATTGACGGTTAAAATAATGATCGTACGCATTGGTCAGGCCCGGCAATACCTGATGAAGCGTTGGTTCCTTTTGCTTTGTGCTGGTATAACATTCGCTCTTGTATGCACCGCTTACTTCTATTTTAAGTCTGCCACCTATTCGGCAGAGATCAGCTTTGCGCTCGACGAGCCATCTTCAGAAGTAACCTCAGCAGGTTTTGCAGATCTTCCCGAGGGCTTAGGGCTTCGTCAGTCCCCAGATCCCGGTGGAACCGTTTTCAGTACACTTAACAACGTAACGGAATTGATTCGCTCGCGCCTGTTAATTGAAAAAACCTTAAAAAGTACGGTTACGGTAGGGGATCACCAGGTGGTAATGGCCGACTTTTTCCTTGACTCGCTCGATTACCGGACAAGCTGGATCTCGGACAGAAAATACCTTCATTTAAAATTTGATAAGGATACTGCCGACGAATCTACAAACAGGATGATTAATGCTCTGCTTGGGCGTATGTATGACCTGCTGACAGCAAAAATAATCACAGTCGAAAAAAAGGGAAGAGGAACTTCAATATTAGGCGTTAAATGTACAAGTACGCATGAATTATTCTCTAAATATTTTATAGAAACCCTGATCTCGAACACTGAATTTTATTATACAGAAACAAGAACCCAACGCGCAAAAATCAATCTCGTGTTCATTCAGGGACGCACCGACTCTGTGAGAAAGGTGTACAATTCTGCTCTCTATGGCAGAGCATCCTTTACTGACGCAAATGTAAATCCTGCCAGACAGGTAGCTATAGTGCCGGCAGAAAAACAGCAAACCGACATCACCATACTCAGGGCAGCATATATGGAACTTACGAGAGCCCTTGAGGGTGCCAAGGCGACTTTAACCAGAGAGACCCCTCTTTTTCAATACCTCGATACTCCTTCGCTGCCACTTAAAAAAAATGCGCCTCCTTTAACAATTTACTTTTTTGTTTTTTTTATAGCAGGAGTGATTCTTTCATCTGGCTGGCTACTATTTAAACAATGGCTTCGATTGATAAACGAAGCTGAATCTGATTCAAAATAAACAATCATGGGACGAGAAATGATTCAGATAGATAATGTTTCAAAATTATACAGACTAGGCAGAATAGGAACTGGAACACTGTCTCATGACCTCAATGGATGGTGGCGCAAAGTATCTGGAAAATACAACGATAAGGATGCGTTTTCATTATTACATCCAAAGCCCCGGACAGAATTATGGTCATTGCGCAACATTAGTTTTACGGTAGCACAGGGAGAAGTGTGTGGCATTGTTGGACGAAATGGAGCGGGTAAGTCTACACTCTTAAAAATATTGTCGAAAATTACCAGGCCAACCATTGGCACTGTGCGCCTGGCTGGTCGCGTTGCTTCCCTTTTGGAAGTAGGTACTGGCTTCCATCCCGAATTAACGGGAAGGGAAAATGTTTATCTTAATGGGGCCATCCTTGGGATGACAAAAGCGGAGATTACACGCAAGTTTGATGAAATCATTGATTTTTCAGGAGTAGAACAATTTATCGATACTCCGGTCAAAAGATATAGTTCCGGGATGTATGTACGCCTCGCATTCGCGGTTTCCGCCCACCTGGAACCAGAGATACTTATTGTAGACGAGGTACTAGCTGTTGGAGATGCTGAGTTCCAGCAAAAATGTATAGGGAAAATGAAAGATGTATCTAAGTCCCAGGGAAGAACGGTACTTTTTGTGAGTCATAACACCCAAGCCATAAAGCAGCTTTGTACCACGGCAGTATTGCTTGATCATGGAGTGGTAAAGGAACTTGGATCTGTTGAGTCGGTATTGGACGTCTATCAGGCGAGGCCGGTTGATCCGTTTGATGGAAGAAGAGCATCGTTGCCGGAAAACCTTCCTGGGTTTTTTACCGATTGGAAATTAGAGCTCCCGTCTGCGGGAAAACATGCAGCGTTTTCCCGTGACCGTTGCACGTTTTCTTTTGGCTTTACTGCTAAAGAATTGTTGCCGAACTGCGAGGTCAGACTAATTCTTAGACAAGAAGATGGAACACTTATCGTTTATGCCAGCAGTCAGGAAAAACAGGCATCTACTATAACGGTAGCTGCAGGCCACTATCGCTTTCACTTTGCATTTGATTTTCCGGTACGCCATGGAAAATATAAGGTGGAGGTGGCGTTGATAAGTATCAATAAGTTGGTGGACTTATGGAGCTCCGGTACTCCGCTGACCATTCTTGATAACTCCGATTCACCACTTAGGGAAGGCTTACTCAATCCTTCAACTTCTTTTATGATTCAGAAAACCATATCAGATCTTATTCCCGTTTAATGATCCGCATGAATACATCCCCATCACTTGTTGTGTTTATTGGGCATAATGCCTCACGAAGTGGTGCACCGGCTTTACTATTAGAAATCATCCAGTCCTTCAAGGCACAAACAAAAATACCTTTTATCATATTGCTCAAAAAAGGAGGAGAGTTGCAGTCTGCGTATGAACAAGCAGGCCAAACGTATATATGGGAATCCACCAAAAAGCCAGCACTAAATAAAATTAAAAGGAATGCGCGCAAAATAATAGACCGGTTTGCAGATATAAAAAGAAAACGGATTATCCGGAGCATTTGCTACAAAGCTTCTGTAATACTCTCCAATACAATTACCAACGGCAGTTTGGTAGAAGAGGTTAATAAAAAAAATTGTCCGGTAATTACTTATGTTCATGAACTTCAATACGCTATTCAGGAAGCAACCGATCGTACCGGGCTGGATTGCGCACTGAAGCAAACCTCTTTGTTCCTTGCTGGTTCTAAGGCGGTGAAAGATAATCTCTGTTTACAGTATCATATTGCAGATTCGAAAATCGAAGTAATTTATTCCTCTCTGGCTGTCCAAGTCCGCGAAAGGTCGGAGTATGCGAGGCAGACAAATATGCTCAGAAGTGAATATGGGATATCCGAAGGCAGTTTGCTTATCGGGGTTGCCGCAGGAACGGAATGGAGAAAAGGAATTGATCTGTTTCTTCCGCTTGTAGTGGCATACCGCAAACTTTATGGATTAAACCAGCTGCATTTTTTATGGATGGGAACTAAGAAAGGATCGGTTATGGAAAACCAGTTAATATTTGATTGTCAAAAACTTGGATTAGAGGGTCAGGTGCATCTAAGGGCACACGGGAGCGATTACTTATCAACTATGGCTTCTTTTGATATACATCTTTTGCTCTCACGCGAAGATCCTTACCCATTAGTAGTGTTGGATGCAGCCACCTTTGGCATACCTACCACATGTTTTGAAAACGCCGGGGGTGCTCCGGAGTTTGTTGAAAAGGACGCAGGATTTATTATTCCCTACCTGGATATTAATGAGATGGCTGTTAAACTCCATCAGTTGGTTTCGCATCCGATGAAAAGATTGGAAGTGGGACAGGCGGCGAGGCAAAAGGTGCTGTTGCGGCACAACTTGTTTACTGCCACACAAAAAATAGTTACTCACATAAACGCACTCCTATGATCATTGGGAACGGAATGATCGCCAGACGTTTTTCGATTAATTTTTCAGATAATGATCGGGTGGTCGTATTTGCATCTGGTGTATCGAATTCTTCTTCCACCGATCATAATTCTTTTTTAAGAGAAGAAACAATGCTCGCACATTGCCTTGAAGAACATGGCGATAAGACCCTGGTATATTTTGGTACCTGCAGCATTTTTGATACCATGCTGCAACATTCTGCGTATATCTTACACAAGAAGAAAATGGAGATGCTGATCAGGACCCGGTGGCCTGCTTACTTAATCTGCCGGACCACGAACATTATAGGGAAAACTGAAAATCCGCACACCCTGGTCAATCATTTGTATCAGCGCATTTTGGCCGGCAGAGAAGTAGAGGTGTGGACATCAGCGCAGCGCAACCTGCTCGATATTGACGATTTACATATGGTGGTTTCAGAACTGTTACCCCGCGTATTACACGCACAAACCACAGTAAATGTTTTTCATCCGCGCTGGTTAACTATTTCTGAAATTATCGTGGCTATTGAAAATCATCTGGGTATTCCCGCTAGCTGCCGTTATGTATCGAAAGGAAATAAGTATGAGATACCGGATGACCATAATATTGCATTGATGTTTTCCCGGTTGGGAATATATTCTTCTTCAAATTACTTTTCCCTGATGCTGAATAAATATTATTTACCAATTATTTCATCCAGCCAGCATGAACCAATAGAAAAAAATACAAGCAGCAGCAAAATGCCAGCAGATTGATTGACTACACTCATTAATATGGGTAAACCGGTCGGTAACCTTTGCCATTTCATATTATGATGATTGGTGTAGTAATTTTTTTATTTTATTTAACGCTCTTCTTTGAAAAGACAGGGCTGGTCGTTTTATTGCGTTGGGAGAATGTACATCTTCTGGCGGTACATGTCTGCGGATCTCATAGATTTGTGCATCTTTTATTTTGCCTGCAAAACGGTGTTGCGTAAATATGTTGAAACTTTCATAGATGTAGATCATCAATATGATCTTGTCGTATTGTTTGTGCACGATGGACATCCCCGTATTATGCAACCGATATACCGCCATGGCTTCAGGAAGATATTTAAATGGTCCCCGAAGGGATAAAAGCAGCATTAAGGGAAGATCTCCATATTTGCAATGGTAAAACCATTCCGGTAAGTTCAGATCAGGATAGTTGACGCACATAAAGGAAGGTGAAGGTATAAACCAGGGATTAAGGATATCTTCCGTTGTGAAAATATCTTTTTCAAGTTGCTGGTGCAGCATCCACTCTTTTTTTTGGCCTTGCCGGTCCATCTTCACCTCCACGTTGTGAAAGCAGGCGCTGAATTCAGGATGCTGTTCAAGAAACTGTACCTGTTTGCTCAATTTGCCGGTATCTGTCCAGTAATCGTCTCCTTCCAGAAACGCCACATAGCTTCCCGTACAAGCGCTCAGGGTGCGGATAAAATTGGCCATCATACCCACATTATTATCTGATACGATCAACTGTATTTTCTCAGGATGATCCGTCGCATATTCCTGACAAATCATTCGGGTATTGTCTGTGCTGTTATCCTCTCCGATGACCAAATGGAAATGGAAATTCGCAGATTGATTAAGCACACTTTCTATCGCCTGCCGTATATAACCTTCATGGTTGTACGTTATCATGCAGATGCTCACCTTCATGTTTTCTGATGTATTTGATCTCCGCAGATGGGCCGGCCACCACTGCATAATGGGGTATATTTTTTGTTACAACTGCACCGGCAGCAATAATTGCGTTATTACCAATTTTAATCTTCGGATGAATGATCGCGGCAGTACCTACATAACAATTTTCACCTAGTTCCACTTCTCCAGTGAGTATAGCCCCGGGACCGATTTCGCACCAGGAAGCAAGTATGCATCCATGTCCGACATTAGCGGTTTTATTAAGCAAACACCCTTCTCCCATTATAACAGAAGGTTCCACATTTACCTGGTTAAGTATCAGGGTTCCTCTCCCAAAGCTGGTTCCATAGGGGCTTATCCGCGAGTAAGGGCTAATATAGGTCGTAAGAATTCCGCCAAGCTTTATTAAACGTTCACATAATTGTTTACGCAGTTGCGGTTTGCCGCCGACACAAAGAATAAACGAAGCAGAAACTTCGTGAAAATGATGGCTTAACGCTTCATCATTGTCCAATATAGGGTAATGCTCTGCAATAAAGGAATATCTTGTAGGATGTTCGCTCCAGAAAGCAATGTCGGGTAACTGGTCTTTTTTTATATCTTCAAATAATTGTGTCCCGAGGCCACCTGCTCCTGCAATGATCATTTTAGTTGTTTTGTGCTCTTAATAAAAGTCTGCATATAAAATCAATATCTTCCTTAGTAAGGGTATGGTAAAGCGGAAGGCACATGACCCTTTTGCTGATATCATCGCATACCGGCAGTTCTATTTTCTTCAAATACCGGAGGTTGTTTAAAGACGGATGAAAATATCTGCGTGGGTAGATCCAATGTGCTGTTAATAATTCGATTGCTTTTGTACACGCCGCTTCCGTTTCAAAAATAACAGGATAGTAGGCATGATTAAAAGTTACCTCGGGATGGATAGTAATTTCTTTTAAATTCAGGTAAGGCATGAGTTCCCCATACATTTGGTATTGGTTTTTCCGTGTTTCCAGAATGCTCCTGATGTATTTAAGGTTAAGTAACCCCATGGCTGCATGTAGTTCAGAATTTTTTCCATTGATACCGAGTTCAGCAAAATCTTCAGGTCCATTGTGTCCGAAATTACGCATATAGGCCATTTTTTTAAGCAGGACAGGATCATTTGTAAATACTGCACCACCTTCGACCGTATGAAAAAGCTTGGTAGCATGGAAACTCGTGGTGCTGATAGTGCCATAATCGAATATACTTTTACCCTTGTATTGGGTTCCGAAACAATGCGCAGCATCATAGATTACTTTTAGATGATGCCGGTCTGCAATATCCTGAATGGCGGTAATATCGCAGGGGTTCCCATATACATGCGTTGCAATTATTGCTGACGTGTTTTGATTGATCAGTGCTTCTATTTTGGATGGATCAATATTCAGGGAATGTGGGTCAATATCGGCAAATACGGGAGTACAACCTTCCCAGACAATAGAAGAGGTGGTGGCTACATAACTAAAAGGAGTAGTGATGACCTCACCTTTTAACCCCAGCGCTTTTATAGCAATTTGCAGAGCGATAGTACCATTACTCATAACAAGCAAGTGGTTTACCCCAAGGTATTCTTTTAAACGCAGTTCGAGTTCATTGACCAGCGGACCATTATTGGTTAGCCACTGTCTGTCCCATATTTGCTGTATATAACCTTTGAACTCTTCCACTGGCGGAAGAAACGGCTTTGTAATATTGATCATGATCGTTGTTGAATGGGTGGATTTACGATAGGCTGCATTAGTCGCATCAGCCGGGTTTTGTATCTTATGAATAAACCAGCAACCAGGTATTTTGACATGGAACTAAAACGCCTGGCGTTAAAAAATTTATTAAAAGAATATAGAGCAAAATTCCGGATAATAAAAAACAGGGAATAATCCAGTTGAACCATCCGTTGAATAAATACCTGCATTGATGCCCAGTGATGATCCTGAAATGCTTTTTTTGAAAGCGGATGTGCTGATACGGGCAGTTGTGTTTTCCATTTACGGCTAACCATCAACGTACTGTCCATCCAGTCTTTTCCCGGACGGCCTTCTGAATAATGATGGATGAGGATGTCCGGTACTACTTTGATTTTGTAGGCTGAGGAAACCTGCAGGGAATAATCAATGTCATAACCATGGAACCCCTGAAAATTAATCTCATCAAAACGAAAATGAAGAAAAACATCTTTGCGCGTACATAAAAAAACACCGTCCAATACAGCCACATTTATAGCATGACTTTGGTCGCTTATGCCTATTCGTATATAAGAAGGCTTCGCCGCCTTATGCTGATAATGCTGGAACACATGGATGTGATTTGACCGGGCGGAAATGTACCAGGACGAGGGTACCAGGCTTTTGGTGTCACCGCCTGCTATACCGACCAGTCCGGTGGTCATATTACTTAAATGATGCGCTATATTTTGTCCCCAGTTACTGGTTGCGAAGACTACATCCTCATGCACGAAGCAAAACAATCCGAATTTTGCCTTTGCGGCGGCAGCATTGTACACTTTACAAATACCGTTTCCATTAATTGAATTGTCGGTGATGAGAATTTCATGCGCAACTCCTATCGTTTCCTCAATATTCTTTACCAGGCGTGTAACCTGTTGATGTTGCCTGGAACAAATGATTATTGAGATCATATTTTCAGAGATAAATAATATTAAATGGTATCCACAAAACTTTTTTCAATAGAATTAAATACAAGCACTCCTGCAATGAGAAACACTGCTGATATCGAAGCGTCATAAGCGAGCAATGACCAGCTGAAATACCCCTTTCCCGTAAAGGCATACCGGAACGATTCAATAATTCCGGTCATAGGGTTGGCAAGAATAATAGTGCGGTAAATGCTGTCTTTCATACTGGACACGGGGAAAAAAACGGGCGATAGGAACAAAAGCAACTGGACCGAAAAATTGATGAGGTGGGATAAGTCCTTATACATGGTGGTCAGTGCTGAAACGATCATGCCAGCGCCGAGACCCAGGCAGGCGACAATTAAGATTAATACTGGCAGCAACAACAATAGGGCATTTGGATGGATGGTTGCATCCTTCGTGAGATAATATCCATATACCATGAGAAATACAACCAATTGAATTCCAAACTTTATCAGGTTTGTAAATACTATAGAAATGGGAATTATCAATCTTGGAAAATATACTTTTGAAAAAAGGCCGCTGTTATCTTTTAGGAAGGAGGAGGTTTTCAAAATACATTCGGAAAAATAAGCCCATAATATAGTGCCACTCATATAAAACAGGACCGGTGGGAGATCAGTAGTTGACAGCTGCGCAATCCTCCCGAAAATGATCATATAAGTTAGCGTGGTCAACAAAGGCTGCAAAAAAAACCACAAAGGGCCAAGAATAGTTTGGGTATAAATGGATAGAATATCTCTACGCATCCAAATAAAAAGCAGATCCCGGTATTTCCAGATCTCTTTGGTATTGAGGGTCAGTATACGCTGAGCAGGGGTAATTACCTCATGCCATTTTTCCGTATCTGCTGTTTGCTCTGTCATATTCTGAATAGATAAAAATTATATCTTATATTAGTCCGGAGATCTCCTTTACGAAATAGGATACCGCATCTGAAGGATGCCTTTCCCGGATGTACCGGAAGGCTGTTTCACCCATCGATTTCCATTCATTCCTTTTTTCCCAGGCTCTTTCCAATGCTTCATCAATAGATTCAGCAGTAGGAAATGCTGCAAAAAAGCCCGAAACACCTTCTTCAATGAGTTCTTCCGTTCCACCAACCCGGGTAACAATCGCAGATCTTTTAAAATTCATTGCTTCGATCAGGCTTAGGGACTGACCTTCCATTCTCGATGGCATGAATAACAGCTGGTGATCTCTCCAAATATCAGCTACATTTTCGACATGCTCTTTTATGCTTATGTTATCAATTTGATTTACCTCTTTCCATCTAAGAAGGGTCTGCAGATGCGGACCGTTTCCAAAAATGCTAAAATGCAGTGGTCTTTGTTTCCATTTTTCCCGATTAATCACGCTAAATAACAAATCGTACCCTTTGTGAAAGATTTCAAGTCTTCCTACTAATGCAATTTTAAAGATTCCGTCTGCTGGTTCCGGGTAGATGAAATTTTCCGGAACTGATTTTGTAAATGGATTGAATATTAATTTATTGTTATCAGATTTTCCACCTATCATTTTTTCATGCAGATTGCGAGTAAGTAAAGACACGAAAAAATTAGCTTTAGAGGTTTCATAAAGTACTAAAAGCGCTGCACGTATGTTTTCAGTAAGCGCCGGCCAGGATAGTTCAGTAACCAGGTGTGTGATAGTGATAAATGGGATTCCGAGGTCACTGCAGAATCGCATCATACTCCCTCCAATTACGTTATTACCCTGAGAAATGATTACTAAGTCGGGTCGCTGCGGTAAGAATTTATTTAAAAGGTCCTTTGGTGAGTACTTTTTCTTTCTTAAAATATGAAATAATTTTCCGGCAGGCCCGGGATAACGATATCGTTTTTGCAGATCGAAATGCTGATCAGGTTCAGGAAAATACTGGCAGACCAGATTGAAATCATAATTCGTAGCAGCCTTCACTATACAATCCGCAGAAAGCCTGGCTGCTGTTTGCGTCCATAACACCTCACTGCCGCCCCAGGTAGTGTTTGTGGAAATAAATAATACAAATTTCTTCTTCATGCCGGCTAATTCATCTGTTCTATGGTTACATTGTCAATATTATTGCAATTTATGAGAACCCTGTATTGCGTTATTGTTACCTATAATGGAATGGAGTGGATAGAAGGATGCCTGCTTAGCTTGCAAAACAGCCATTATCCCGTGCACACTATTGTTTTCGATAACAATTCAAGTGATGAAACCTGCAATTGTATTGCACATCTTTTTCCAGAGGTTCAATTGATCAGATCTCCTGTCAATCTTGGTTTTGGTCAGGCGAACAATGCAGGTATGAAATTGGCAATTGCGCAAGGTGCAGAGCATATCTTTTTGCTGAACCAGGATGCCTGGGTGAACGAAAATACACTTTCTTCCCTCATGCAGGCCCAGCTTACACATCCAGAGTTCGGCATCATCAGCCCGGTTCATCTAAATGGAGGGGGTTCCTGGCCTGACATTAATTTCCTGCATTATTTTAGCGCCTCCGCGATCAACGAATGGGTTGCATCAACTTTAATAGGAATTCCCGCCCAGTCTTCCCTGATTAAAACATCCTATGTCAATGCTGCCGCCTGGCTTGTTTCAACAGCGTGCATAAAAAAAACTGGAGGATTTGATCCATTTTTCTTTCATTACGGCGAGGATATTAACTATTGTCAGCGCGTTTTGTATCACGGGTATCAGGTGGGGATAGATACCAGGGTGTTTATTTTTCATGACAGGGAGCAACGAATGACTGCCGGGTTGAAGGGCAAAGCGTTAGCCAAAAGAGAATGGGTAAATCTTGCAAACGATCTCTGTGACATCAGGCAAAAAAACGTTGCTTCTTTATTTATTAAAAAAGCCTTACGCTATTTAATCCTGGCTGTTATTGGTGCGCTGACTTTACAGTTCAAACAGTCGGCAAACCAGATTCATAAGTTGGGTTTAATGCTCGGTGCAGTAGCCAAAATACAACGAAGCAGAGAGTTCGCATTTAACAGCCGCCTTCTGTAAACAACAAAAGCCAATACTGAGTATTGGCCTTTGTTGTCTGAGATATATTTATCAGCACTTATTCGAAAGTGAAATCAGATTAATTGGATGCAATTGAAATCCAGTTGCCAGTTGAGGTCCATGGATCAGAAGAAATAACCGCACCACGTTCTGTTGTTCCCTGGAAAAATGGTAATCCAAGAGCCGCAAGGTTCGCACCACCTGTATAAGATGGAGACACAGTTGTGTTACGTAATTCGGCAGTGAGTTTGAAATCGTTGAAAGTTGTTACGGCAGTATTTCCGTTTGCAGCATTTCCAACTTTTCCAAGCAACGCAGGGTTAGTAACAATGGCTGCAGGAACCGGAGTACCTTCCTGTGAGGAAGAAACAACAGGATTAGCTGAATTGGTCTGGAAGATATTGTACCCAATTACTATAGAATCCTGGTTAAGGCTTGGAGCATTCGCTACTCTTCCAACTGTAGTTGGTGTGGTAACCAGAGCATAAGGATGCTGCTGAGCGATGATCAAAGAGTTTACCAGTATTATCCTTGTATTTCTTCTAAGAAACAATGCTCCTGAGAAGTATGAACTTGGACTTGTGGCGAAATTCTTCGCTACAGCAGGTCCAAGCAAAGTGGCATTAGAGATAAAAGGCTGGGTGTAAGGAGATACATTTGTTGAACTTGCATCATTATCCACTTCAAGAGATGCTGATCCGGAATTGTCTGCAAGTGCGGTTTTGTAACCGATAATGAATTGCAGTTTACCGTTATATCCTTCGTCAAAATCATAATCATCATCTTTTGCACCGAAAACAAGGGTGTGATGAATATTGATAGTACCACCGAAGAACTCCATTCCATCATCTCCTGCATTCAGCACTTCGTTGTGGTGGAAAGTAGTACCATTTCCAACACCGCAGAAAGTAAGTCCATTAACTTCTTTATTAGCCTGGTAAACTATACCACCACCAAATTCAAAGCGGTTGTAGGTAATTGAGCCGGAATTGTCAGCAACGTTTGAACCACCGTATCTGTTTCTTTCATCAGGTTTGTAATCGAAAGCTTCGAACAGTCCTGTTGAAGCGCCATTAGCACGGTGAATTGGTGCGTTACCGTAAATTACTAAACCACCCCAGTCTCCGAATGCTCTTGATCCGGCTGGTTTTTCAGAAGTCCAAACAATTGGTGATGTTGGTGTTCCGTTAGCGATAAGTGTTGCACCTTTTTCAATTAGCAGCACTCCTTTGTTGTTAGCTAAATTAACAGTATCAGGAATTACTGGTCCGGTACTTCCCACGATAGTGACACCTGCCACTACAGTCAGGGTGATACCAGGCTTAACATAAACAAGTCCATCTAAGTACGTTTTTTTAGTAAGTGTGGTATTCACAGTGATCTCACCTCTCAAGGTGTCCACTGTAGAACCTGGAAGAAGATCTTTTTCAACCTGGTTAACAATGTCTTTTTTACAGGAGCTCACAAAAACAACCGCGATACCAATGGCAGCGATAAAAAGTTTTTTCATTTTGTTTGTTTTAATTTTTTTTGATTTGAAAGAACTATCAATTAGTAATTACAGGAGT
The DNA here is from genome assembly GCA_043753245.1 of Chitinophagaceae bacterium. Lineage (GTDB taxonomy): Bacteria > Bacteroidota > Bacteroidia > Chitinophagales > Chitinophagaceae > Flavitalea. The sequence continues at coordinate 162 of JAYUXA010000056.1, read as the reverse complement.
AATGGATTTTAACTTCGAATAAGTAATCAAAAGTAAAAGTGGAATGTTACCAGATAATTAACGCTACATTATTAGAATAAAACGTTAATGTTACTAATATAGTCCTGGCAAGAATTAATATCGGAATACAGATTAATTATTGTAGTGCGTTTGAAGCGGAAT
>JAYUXA010000055.1:0-9190 GCA_043753245.1 Chitinophagaceae bacterium | reverse complement strand
TCGTGGCCTTATCGTTATAAAAACTAATGCGGAACGAGCCCGATACCGGGTTAGGATATATTTTTAGCTTGCCGGTAACAGGATCGGTAATGGTGCTGTCCGGATCAGGATTTCCTCCACCTACAGGTGGTATTGAATCGATGCCTCCACCCGGAGGCGGGGGAATAGTATCTACACCTCCTCCCGGATCGGTAGGGATGGTATCAACGCCTCCGCCAGGATCAGTTGGAATGGTATCTGCCGGCACCGTATCGGAAGGATAGTTAGTGTATTCCTGCAGGATCACACCACCATTAAAGCCGTATGCTGCATCCGGTGCAGTAGAGAAGTTCAGACTTACCTCCCCATTATCATCCGGAGTCACATCACTGATGTATACTATTTTAGTGGAATTTAACCAGGAGTTCAGGTATACGGTCCGTTCATTGATCGAATAGGTGGCCGTGTAATTCCCTTTGAACCAGTCTGGCGGAGCGGAGCTTCCAAAAAATCCAAACCGGTACATTTTACCATGATTTAATCCCTTTACGACGAACTGTGCCACCTGTCTTTTGTCCAGCCAGTAATCGGAAGCCAGCACATTATCGGGAACCATTCCTGAATTATTCCCGGTTCTTACGCCTGCAGTAAATTCACCGTTAAATTCTTTTGTAAGTGACATCTTAATACCTGTGGTTACTCCCGACTGATCCTTTAAAAAATCAGTGGTGAACGTAGAAATAGGTGCAGCATCAAGATTATTCCATGGGGTGGGACTACCTTCCACATTGGTATTAAAATTAACGTACACAAGGGAAGCTGCCGTAACCTCTCTGATGCTATTGCTGAAGTCAGAGCGTCCTGATGCTCCCACAGCCCTTACTCTGAACCAGTATCTGGAATTGGCTGTAAGTCCGGTATTGGTGTATGCTGTAGTATTGAACGGCAACAATATGGATTGCATGTTGGAAGTAAATAATGAATCGCCGGCTCTCTGCAACTCGTAACCGCCATTCACATTTTCATTGTTGGTTCTATCGTTCCAGGTTAAATTTATAGTAGTCCTGTCTGTTGCTTCTGCATACAGATCAGCAGGTTCAGGTAACAATACAGATGGGGCAAATTCTTCGATCACCATTCCATTAAGGTATCCTACCGGCACACCTGCACTTCGGGTGATCGTCACCGTTAGTACGCCTTCTGCACTGGGAATAAGATTGTTCAGATTAGCAGTGCGCATCATATTATTTCTGGCATTCAGGGTAGCTGTCTGTCCTGCAGCTTCATAACTGGAAGTAGCATTCGATCCTTCATTCTGGCTGCCTGCAAAAGTCAGGTTGTACTGCATGGAAGGATTTAATCCGCCAATAGCTATTATTCGGGCCGAGCTGCTGTCTGCCAGCCCGCTTTGTAATACATCATCCGGAAATGCACCACTGTTATTCCCGGTGATATGCCCGAGATTGGTTGTACCCGACCAGGCATTTACAGTGGTAACAGTAATCGCAGAAGCTGTACCGGTTTCATCGGTCATTCCACCCATTATATCATTCGCTGAACGGGGCCCAAGCCAGTTATTCCAGGGTGCTGCAGCCAATTTATTCGTATTGCCAAAATTGATGAAAACTGATTTGGAATTTTTATTTCCTACGGTAAGAATTATAGTAGAAGAAGAAAATCTTCCGTGATCGTCGGTAGCAGTAATCACCATCGTATAGGTTCCGGAATTGTCTGAACCCGGGCTCGCAAGAAGGGTATAATTTCCTACTGAAGGATGCTGCAGGGTAACAAAGGAAGGTTTGTCAGCTATACTGACGGTAACGATATCGCCTGGCTCATCGGTCACTGTAAACCGTAAAGTACCGGTTGATCCTTTTCTGACAAAAAGATTAGTTATTCCCGCCAGTACAGGTGCTTTATTACCCGCATTCACCAATAAAGTATCTGTTGACGGACTATTGCCCGAACCGTTCAATGCAGTAACAAAATAATAATAAACTCCTGCTCCTGCTGCAGATTCATCTGAATAAGCATTGCTGTTAACGGGCAGGGAAGATAAAAGTGTAAACGTAGTTCGGTCAGAAGAACGGTATACCTGATATCCTGTTTCATTAGACGCGTTATCTACCCACGCAAGAGCAACGTTTCCATTGTTGGGCACAGTTGCTGTTAATCCGGTAGGAGGAATTGGAGTAAGAGGAAGCGCTTCAGTGGTTGCAGAAACCACCTCTGAATAGGGTGATTCACCATTGCTGGCAATAGCTCTGACTTTATAATAATAAGCTTTGGATGCAACCAATCCTGAATCACTAAAACCGGTGGTGTTCGCTAATACGGTACCTATATTTATAAAGGTGCCGTTGGAAGAAGAGGAACGGGTAATCTCAAAGCCAGTTTCGTTGTTGGTAGTGTCCGACCAGCTGATCGCAATTTTAGTGTACGATATTGCCAGTGCACGGACAGCGGAGGGTGATCCCGGAAGATTTAAAGGAATTTTTCCATTTGTGTTTACTGTTACCTGATTGCCTGGGGCAGAAATATTGCCCGCTTCATCAACAGCGCGTACCGTAAATCTGTAAAAGAGTACGGTATCGAGATCCGGCACGGTGAACTGCAATAAGGTAGTGGTGTATAGTTTTACGCCGTTAACATAAATATCATAACGCGCAACTCCATTATTATCTGAAGAAGCGCTCCACTTCAGTTGTACAGCGGTAGCACTCCCTACCGTAGCCGTTAGATTGGATGGTGCTGTTGGTGCGCTGTTATCATTTACTGTTCTCACTGCCGCTTCTGCGGATGGAGATGCTGCACCCGTTCCGTTCACTGAACGGATCTTATAATAATACAATGTATTTGCAACAAGATTACTGTCTTTAAAAGTAAAGGCAGATGCGCCCAGTAGTCTGATGAAAGTGTACGGTCCGCCGGATACCGTACTGCGGTATACTTCAAAACCTGAATACGCATCGGCAGCCCCGCCTGAAGCTTGCTGCCAGTCAAGTTTCAGTATGGTTTGTGTTACCGGCACTGCGGTAAGCTCTGAGGCCGGATTGGGTTTAGGTGCTCCATTCGCATCCGTTACTGTAAAATCCGGAGAGAATTCGGTACTGCATCCGAATTGCTCGTCATACATCGCTTTATACACACCCGGAACAGCATTGAATTTTCTGGTGGTATCCATTATAGCATTATCACTGACCCTGTACCATTTGTAATTCAGGTATCCTTCCGGCAATACCAGGGGAACAGTTGTGCTGCCATCAAGTGCAGTGAGCACTTTACTGCGATCGCCATCTACCTGAATTGCTGCTGTCTGCGTGGTACTTTTTGTTTTAATGATCGCAGGCTTAGGGGACCAGACGGACCAGTCTGATCCTGCTGTTCTTTTAAACCGGACGCGGTAGACACCAAATGCTTTTACGGAAATCTCATTTCCGGTATTGGAGATGACAGAGGAAGGATCGGTAATTGTATTAATGCCTAAGCTTCCTGTAGCGATAAGTACTCCATCCTTCTGCCATTCGTAGGCAAAAAATCCTTGCGTGATACCCAATTTTGCATCAATATTATCGGGGCTGCAGAATTCATTATGCTGAAAGAATACCAGAGGGTTGGCTTTATGTGCAGACAACATTTCAGGGATGTATTCGGGCATTCGCCAATGCGGGTACCAGCAATTGTGTCCCAGTTTCTCAAAATTGGTATGCCGGATATCTGCACCGATTGATCTCATCTGGTTGACGCAGGTTTGTGCCTGTTCAGGAGAAGGTTCGGCATCGAGCTGACCTGTAGCAAACCAAATAGGAATGTGCACAAATGCATTCTTTCCGCCGGTCGGTCCCCACGTAGATGTAGGAATAATTTTTGCGATTCGCTGAGGCCACCCCGTTATAGCACGAAAGCAACCATATCCTCCACCGGAAAGTCCATTTGCAACCACCCTGTCAATATCTGCGCGGGCATATTTTGCCATAGAATCGATCATGGCAAAAATAGAATGGAAATCGTCAGCAGGAGCTCCAAGCCATCCTCCAAAACATCCCTGAGCAATTACATATTGCGGGTAAAGTAAAAATCCATCGAAGGCCCCCTGGTCTACTTTATCGCGAAACAATTTTCCTCCCAGCCAGATGGGCCTTTCATTGTTATATATCCCTCCGTTAGATGGACATCCTACCTCACCGCCGCCATGCAAAAACAACATCACAGGATACTTTTTATTTACGCTGTCCGGATTACGGTAACTTTTCGGATACTTCATCCGGAAGGCAATACCCTGTCCCCTGAAATTTATAAAGTATTGTTTAAAGGAAGTATTATCAAACGTATCAGTACCGGTACTAACGCCAATGGTTGGTGAACTTACCCATTTCTGAAGTCCGGGCACATCCGGATCGGGATGTTTTTGAGATCCAAGAGGTTGCCTTGAATCATACCGTATAATAGGATCAAGTGGATCGAATACATTCTGAGCCCTGGATTTCCCGGCAAAGAATAAGAGCATTAAAGCACAAAATAAAATTCTTTTCATGTGAGGTCTGATTACAGTACGTAAAGAATAAGTATTATTACAGCGCACTGTATTAATAGATACGAGATTACGGACGGATGGTTGATTCTACTTTGGCTATTGGACTAAATATGGCATGTACCACAAGGAATTAGCAGGCTATTCGAAGGATGAATGGAGATTGAGAGCCTAAAAGTAGTATTTAAAGGTCCAACCTCATAGCAAAATACCAAAAAAAATTCAGCTGTCAATACCTTCATATATGGAAAACGGATCAGCCACAGCAGGAGATGCAGGTGCAGTGCGAAAAGCCAAACGTGCCACTTTGCTGATATTTCTTGTTTGCGGTATAGGCGTGGCCACATGGGCACCCATGGTTCCTCTGACTAAACAAAGGATGTCCCTTAATGAAGCAGATCTTGGGCTGATCCTGCTTTTGCTGGGCGCCGGAGCAATTATTACTATGCCTTTTGTGGGTTTCTTTATTACCCGTATCGGCAATAAACCGGTCATGTTATCAGCATCCCTCGTCTTGGCACTGATGCTTCCTGTATTGACGTTGATCGATACCCCGGTCCTTATGGGTGCAGCATTGTTTGTATTTGGAGCCGGGGTTGGTTCCCTGGATGTAGCCATGAATGCACATGCAGTGGTGGTCCAGAACAGAGTCGGACATCCTGTTATGTCTACATTTCATGCACTGTTCAGTGTAGGAGGGCTATTGGGCTCGATAGGCCTGGGTGTTTTAATGCTTCCAGGATGGAGCCCTACTGTTGCTGCTTCAGTAATTTCTGTTGCTATTGCAGTCATAGCGCTTTTCCAATACCGCCATTTATTGCCATTAGAAGCGGAAAAAGGCAAAAGGCAGTCCTTCCGCTTTCCTAAAGGTATGATCTTGCTGTTAGGGCTATTTTGTTTTATTGCCTTTCTTACGGAAGGTGCCCTATTAGACTGGAGTGGTATTTTCTTAAGAGCTGACCGGGGTTTTGGTCCCGCTATGGCAGGGTCGGGATATGCAGTATTCTCTGTGGCAATGGCCATCATGCGGTTTTCGGGAGATGGTCTGGTGCAAAAATTTGGAGCAAAAAAAATTGTTTTCAGCGGTTCAATTCTGGCTGCATTCGGGTTGTTGCTGGCGGTAGTGGTGGAAGGACCTTTTGCCGCACTGGCAGGATTTCTGCTGATCGGATTTGGTGCCGCCAATATTGTTCCGGTGTTGTTCAGTGCTGCAGGCAACGCAAAGGGATATGCTCCAGGCCTGGCCTTATCAGCCGTAACCACTTTAGGTTATGCCGGTCAGCTGGCAGGTCCTGCGCTTATCGGATTTCTCGCTTATTTTCTGACCCTCCCGTTTACCCTGGGAGCACTGGCGCTACCCATGGTCTTTGTGGGTATCTGTTTCAGAAAAATGAACACCTGATCTATTTAAGTTTTAACACCTGATCATTATAATACTGGATGGTCCGGACAACGGAAGGAAGATTGCTGGGCTGGTCTTCAGCATCTCTTTCAATATAGATACAACCGGTAAAATGCTGTCTTTTCAGTTCCGCAAAAACTGCTGGAAAGTCAACTATTCCTGTTCCTACAGGAACATCCCGAAGAGTGGGATCGTTATAGGCCGCAATATCTTTGAGGTGAATTCCTATGATATGACCTTCTAGTTTTTTCAGTGCCTCTACCGGATCAATGCCGCTTTTTGGCCAGTGGCCAAGATCTGCACAGGCTCCGAAATTCGGATGATCTTTGATAGCTGCGAGCACCGAATCCGGATGCCAGTAAGCACTCACCCCTTTCCAATGATCATGTATTGCTACTTTAATATGGTAGATACCAGCCAGACTGTCAACAATGTCCCACATATTAACCGCAGGTTCTGCAGTAATATATTTTACGTTTAGTTGTTTCGCCAGTTCAAAATCCTTCTTCCAGGCCTCCACAGTGTTTCCTCCCGCTACATAAATAGAATTGATCGTAATCCCTTTTTGTAAAGCAAGGTTATGCAGTGTTGATACACCCTCAGGCGACAACTGCAGTAACGATGAATCCTTAAACTCCCCTCCCGCTTTTTGAAACGTGTTCGGTTCAATAAATTTCAGCCCTGAACTATCCACTTTATCAAGAGCTTCGGTAAAATTGAACGTATGGAAAGTCCATAAAGCGACACCCAGGTGCCAGTCTTTCAGAACATTAGTCGGCATAGTCCTGCTAATGTTTCGAGAATTTACACATGCTCCTAAAAAAACAATTCCCGCAAAAAGAATAATCAGTTGTCTGCGGTTATTAAGCCATCCCATTTTTTTCATGTCATTTCTTTATTTAGATCCACTGTTTTTTTCAAACACTGAATGGTTCGGATGAAGGCAATTTTGCCAGAAATCATAGGTAACCTTCAGCAGACCTCTGAGCTTCACGATACTTTCGGGTTTTTTTAAAAAACCCTGAACACCAAGATCATAGGCTTTTTGTACGGTGGGCTGATCCGCTCCTGTAGTTAAAAAAACAAATGGGATACTCTTACTTCTCAGGAATCTGTCTTCCTGAATAGTTTTTAACAGATCAAGTCCGTTCATAACGGGCATATTCATATCACAGATAATGATTAAAGGCTGGTCTGCGGTTTCCTGTAAATACTGGAGGCCTTTCGCTCCGTTGTAAAAACTGTGGATTACGTGATGAGGAAGCAATTCTCTGGTTAAATCGATGATCATTTCCTGGTCATCAGCATCGTCATCAATCAGTACTACTGGTCCCCATATTTCCATAATCTGTTTATTGAACAAATATAATGTTTTCACTGAATGACCATAAAATTTTTACCGGGTGTACCTGTTAGTTGTATTCCAGCGCTTTTCCGCATACATCAATATATCAGGAAGCTAACAGAATCAAAGAGTTGAACAATTATTATTATATATTTATTAAAATTTCCATCCACATGCCATCTGCCACTTTACCTTTCTATGCAAAATTCAGTCTGGTACTGATCAGTGTTGCCATTTTGGGTGGAATAATTTATATTGGTCAGGCAATCCTCATGCCGATCTGTTTTGCAATTGTACTGGCTTTTCTGCTGTTGCCGGTAAACAACTGGCTGGTAAAAATAGGTTTGCCGGCCGTTCCGTCCATGCTGCTTTCCATCGTGCTGGCGGTTACACTGATTATTGCCCTGGTCTATTTTCTATCCTCTCAGATTTCCGGATTTGTAGATGATCTTCCTGCAATCAAACGGAATCTGAACCATCATATCAGTACGGTGCAGCAATGGATACGCGATAATCTTAACATCAGCAGAAGAGAGCAGCAAAAAGTAGTTGCCAGTGCAACAGAAGATATTAAATCCACAGGACCAGGTATGCTTGGTTCTACGGTAATGAGTGCTGCCTCTGCCCTGATCGTAGTGGTATTGCTTCCTATCTACACATTTCTGATCTTATATTACCGGCACCTGATCAGAAAATTTCTGATCGATATTTTTGCCGTAGACTATCATTCAAGGGTGGAAGAAGTATTGAAAGAATCCAGAATCATTATTCAAAGCTACATGGTAGGCTTAATGCTGGAAATGGCTATTGTGGCTGCACTGAATGCTACCGGATTTTTTATAATCGGAATTCATTATGCCATATTTCTTGCTGTGCTGGCGGCTATTCTAAATATGATTCCTTATATCGGAATGCTGATCGCTACCCTGATTTGTATGGTCATTACCTTAACCAGCGCAAACAACCTGGGAGATGTAGTATGGGTGGGCGTTATACTAACTATAGTACAATTCATAGATAACAATATATTGATGCCTTATGTGGTCAGTTCCAAGGTGAAAATTAATGCACTCGTCAGTATTGTAGGCGTACTGATCGGAGGGGCACTGGCTGGGGTGTCCGGTATGTTTTTATCCATTCCCGGCATTGCAATCATCAAAGCCATTTTTGACAGGGTGGATGAGCTGAAACCGTGGGGCATGCTGTTAGGTGACGACCAGACCATGGCCAAACCTACCCTTGCCCGAAGGTTGAAAAGAAGAAAGTCCTGATCAGAGGGAAGACCTCATCGTCAGTTTAAAAGGCACTGCAATTTTTTGGGTAGTATTATTCATCACCTCCTGTGCGGCAAACAATCCCATTTTTTTAAAGTCTGTAGAAATGGTGGTAATTCCCTCCAGCAACACCTCTTTCAAGGGTGTTTCATTGTAAGAAATAATACCGGTATCTACCCCGATTTTCAAGTCAGTATTCCTGATCTCCTGGATCAGTGTACACAGATCGTCATCCGACACTGTTATAAACACATCCCCTTTACTTATTTTTAAGTCACTGGGGAAACCAATATGTGTTTCAAAATAAAAATTGTTTTCCGAACAGAATTTCTCAAAACCTTTTTTAATCTCGGGAGGATAATAACTTTCATCCGGATAAATAAGATGCAGCCGGGAATAACGGCGCAGGGTATCTATAGCTTCTATAAGCACGTTGCAGATATCGTTTTCAAAATCTTCGTGTACCGAAGCATGTGCTGAATGCAGGCCTGCTAAACTTTTGTCCAGCAGGATAATTTTTTCATTACCGAGGTACTTGTCTATAATGGTGCAGATGTGCGCCGGATCGTCTGCCAGGTGTGGGATGATCACGTAATGGGTGTAACCGGATGCTTTTGTCTTTAGAAGATGTTTGAAATGCCGGTAGTCGTTATTGTATA